>DATDMX010000200.1:0-13150 GCA_036518575.1 Geobacteraceae bacterium
TCCCTCCCCTTGAAGGGGAGGGAACGATACTTGAGAAGGTCTAAACAAAAGGGCCCTCCGGTTTTCTCCGGACGGCCCTTTTATTTTGCAATCTTTAGGTAAGGCTTACAGCCCCGCCTTCTCCCTGATAAGTGCGGCCTTGTCGGTGCGCTCCCAGGTGAACTCGGGAAGCTCGCGGCCGAAGTGACCATAGGCGGCGGTCTTCCGGTAGATCGGACGCAGCAGGTCGAGCTGCTCGATGATGGCGCGCGGCCTCATGTCGAACACTTCGCGCACGAGCTCTGCCATTCTCGTGGCGGAGATCTTGCCGGTTCCGGCGGTGTCGATCATGATGGAAACCGGCTCGGCCACGCCGATGGCGTAGGCGACCTGAACTTCGCACTTCTCGCAGAGACCGGCGGCCACCAGGTTCTTGGCCACGTAACGCCCCATGTAGGCGGCGGAGCGGTCCACCTTGGAGGGGTCCTTGCCGGAGAAGGCGCCGCCGCCGTGGGCGCAATGACCGCCGTAGGAGTCGACGATGATCTTGCGGCCGGTGAGACCGCAGTCTCCCATGGGACCGCCGACGACGAAGCGGCCGGTGGGGTTGATGAAATAGCGGGTCTTGTCGTTGAGAAGTTCCGCCGGGATGATCTTCTTGATGACCTCGTTGACGATCCCCTCCTTGAGGGTTTCATAATCCACCTCGGGGGTATGCTGGGAAGAGATGACCACGGTGTCCACGTAGGCAGGCTTCTTGTCGATGTACTGGATGGAGACCTGGGACTTGGAGTCGGGACGCAGATAAGGCAGCGTGCCGTTCTTGCGCACCTCGGCAAGTTTCTGCGTGAGGAGATGAGCATACTTGATGGACATGGGCATCAGCTCCGGGGTCTCGGTGCAGGCGTAGCCGAACATGAGGCCTTGGTCGCCGGCTCCTTGCTCCTTGAAGAGCCCTTCGCCTTCGGTCACGCCCTGGGAGATGTCGGGAGACTGCTTATCGATGGAAACGAGAACGGCACAGGTTTCCCAGTCGAATCCCATGGCGGAGTCATTGTAGCCGATTTCCTTGACGGTTTCGCGCACGACCTTCGGATAGTCGACGACGGCGCTCGTGGTGATCTCGCCGGCGATGACCGCCATGCCGGTGGTGATGAGGGTCTCGCAGGCAACACGCGCCTTCGGGTCCTGGGCGAGGATGGCGTCGAGAATGGCATCGGAAATCTGGTCGGCGACTTTATCGGGGTGACCTTCGGAAACCGATTCCGAGGTAAAAATGTAGTCCTTCATTTCCATGGGAAATCCTCCTGAAACTGAAAAATGCGCCTTCGGTAAAAAGACTTACGTTTATACCGCCAGGAAAGGCCGTTTGTCAAGCCGTAATGCCGCTAACTACGGGAAAAAGAGAGGAAATGTCAATGAGAGGCAGGCTCCGGATGCGCGACTGGCACTTGCCGTTAATCGAAGCTGTCGGAGTAGCGGGCCGCGATCTCGCTCTTGAGGTACGACTCCACCTCCGGGGCAGTGGCAAAGGTGAGCGCCCGGCTCACTAGACCCTCCGCCTCATTCTTCGAGCAGCGCCGCAGAATCTTCTTCACCCGGGGGATGGATATGGCATTCATGGAAAGCTCGTCGAAGCCGAGGCCGAGGAGGATCGGGAGGTACTCGGGCTCGCCCGCCATCTCGCCGCACATGCAGGCGTCGATACCGGCGCCGTGGGCCGCATCCACCACCATCTTCAACGCCCGCAATACCGCTGGGTGGAGCGGCTCGTAGAGATGGGTAAGATGTTCGTTGGTCCGGTCGATGGCAAGCGAATACTGGATAAGGTCGTTGGTGCCGACACTGAAGAAGTCCACCTCGAGGGCAAGGAGATCGGCGATGAGGACCGCCGACGGAATCTCGATCATGATGCCGATTTCCATCTCCTCGTCGAAAGGGATGCCGGCGCTGCGCAGCTCCTCCTTCGCCTCGGCAAGGAGGGCTTTCACCGCTCTGATTTCGGCAACCCCCGATATCATGGGGAAAAAAATGCGCACCTTCCCCAAGGCGGAGGCGCGTAGAATGGCCCGCAGCTGGGGCTTGAAGGTTTCCGGCTGGCGCAGCGACAGACGAATCGCCCGAAGCCCGAGCGCGGGGTTGAGCTCATCGGAGAGGTTCAGGTCGGGGACGAACTTGTCACCCCCCACGTCGAGGGTACGGATGGTTACCGGCTGCGGGGCCATTTCCCGGACAAAGGCGGCGTAGGCTGCGAACTGCTCTTCTTCGTCGGGGAGGTCGTCACGGCCGAGAAAAAGCATCTCGGTCCGGTAGAGGCCGATCCCCTCGCCGCCGTGCCCTTTGATGGAGGGAACTTCCTCGATGAACTCCGCGTTGCCCTTGAGCAGGACACGGTGGCCGTCGATGGTTTCGGCGGGGAGGTCCCGAAGTTTTGCCAGCTCCCGCTCCAGGTATTCGTAGTGCTGTTTGCGCCGCAGGTAGTCGCGGAAGGTTTCCTCATCGGGATTGATGACAACAACGCCGGTCAAGCCGTCGATGATGAGTGAATCGCCCGGGTGGATATCGCGGGTGATGCGTTCGAGGCCGACTACCGCCGGAATCTCCAGCGCCCGGGCGAGGATGGCCGAGTGGGAAGTCTTCCCCCCCAGGTCGGTGACGAAACCGACTACTTTGCTCCTGTCAATCTGCAGGATGTCCGCGGGGGAAAGATCGTGGGTGACGACGATGGCCTTCCCCTCGGAAGGTGAAATGGGCGCGTGGTTGACCCCCACCATGTGCCGCAGAATGCGTTCGATGACGATTTCCACGTCGCTGCCCCGCTCCCGCAGGTAGCTGTCCTTGATGGCCGCGAAGAAATCCTTGAACTTCTGGAGCGTTCTCTTGAGGGCCGCCTCGGCGTTGATCCGTTCATTTTCGATGAAGGAGATGGTTTCGCGGGTGAGAAGACTGTCTTCCAGAATGAGGAGGTGGGTGTCGAGGACGTAGAGGTGTTCCGCTTCCTGGCGCCCGGCGAGCTGTTCCTTGACGGCGCGGAGTTCATCCCTCGCCTTTTCGCGCGCTGCGACGAAACGCTGCACCTCGCCGGGAATCTCTTCGGGGGAGAGCTCATTCTCGACCACCGTCACTCGACTGCGGTCGGCAATGCTCGCCGGCCCGATGGCGATACCGGGAGAAGCGCCCGTCCCGTGGAGAATTCTGTTGTCAGTCTTCCCCGAATCCATTAGCAATAAGGTCTCCCAACTCGGTCATGGCCGGTTCCTCGTCTCCCCCGTCAACCTTGAGGGTAATGGTGCTCCCCTTGGCGGCGGCAAGCATCATGATCCCCATGATGCTCTTGCCGTTCACTTCCACGCCCTCGCGTTCCACCCGGATATCCGCCTCGAAGCGGATGGCGGTCTTGACGAAGAGGGCAGAGGCGCGAGCATGAAGACCAAGCTTGTTAACGATGGTGAATTCCTGTGTCAGCATCCGTATCCTATCTTTAGAGAAGCTTCTCGTTCGTCGCGCGCTGAACATCGCACGCCGCACGTGTTCATTATTTCAGATAATCGCCGGCGACGGAAATACTGTCCCGCCCGCACCCCTTGAGGCGTGCGGCAAGCTCTGCCACGCCGCACTTGGTTCGCTCGGAGGCGAACTTGATGACCATGGGAAGATTCACTCCCGTGAGGACCTCGACCCGCCCTTCCTGGAGAAAGGAAAGGCTCATGTTGGACGGGGTGCCGCCGAACATGTCGGTCATGACGATCACACCGCCGTTGCCATCGGCCTTGGCGATTGCGCCGGCAACCGCGTCCCTGATTCCTTCCACCTGCGCGTCGGGCTCGATCCCGACAGCTTCCGCGGCTTCGATGGAGCCGACGATCATCTCCGCGGCCCGCAGTAATTCCTGGGCCAGCCCTGCATGGGCAACCACAACCAGTCCTATCATTGCCTTATCCTTTTTCCTTGTCCCTATGGGTAATTTTCAGATTGATCCGCCTACCGGCAAACAGCTCGTGCAAAGCCTCCACCACGACGACCGAGCGATGCCGCCCCCCCGTGCAACCGATGGAGATAGTGACGTACGACTTGCCTTCCCGGCGGTACGCGGGGAGGAGAAACTCGAGGAGCGCGGTGAACCTGTCCAGGAATTCCCGGGTGGCCGCCTGCCCGAGCACGTAATCCCGCACCCCCGGGTCAAGGCCGGAAAACTCTTTCAGTTCCGGGACGAAGTAGGGGTTGGGGAGAAAGCGCACATCCATGAGAATGTCCGATTCGAGGGGGATGCCGTAGCGATAGCCGAAGGACTCAAGATGGACCGTCATTTCCTTGCCACCCTGTTCGCCCCGCACGTGGGCAAGCACGGCCTCCTTCAACTGGTGGACATTCATCTCCGAGGTATCGAAAACCTTGGTTGCCATGCGCCGCAGCCCCGCCAGCTGCTCGCGCTCGAAACGGATGCCTTCCGGCACCGAATGGGCGTAGAGGGCGGGGTGCCGGCGCCGTGTCTCGGAAAAACGCCGGATGAGGACCTCGTCGGAGGCGTCGAAGAAGAGGATCTCCACGGTCTGTCCCGCTTCCTGCACTTCCTGAAGGACCTTTTCGTAGCCGGTGAGGAAATCGCGGCTCCGGATGTCCATCACGAGGGCGACGTCGCTCACCTTCTCCGTCGATTTATCCACGAGATCGATGAAAGTGGGGATGAGCATGACCGGCAGGTTGTCGAGGCAGAAGAAACCTTCGTCCTCGAGGGCGCGTACCGCCGTCGACTTGCCCGACCCCGACAATCCTGTGATGATGACGATGCGCATCTACTCCACCTCGTCCCCGAGCGGCCGCACTTCCATGCGTGCCAGTAGCTTTTCGTGAAATTCCTTGGCCGAGTGGTACCCCATTCCCTTGAGGAGAAAGTTGCGAGCCGCCACCTCGATGATGGAGGTGAGGTTGCGCCCCTGTCGCACGGGGATCCGCAGGTGGGGCAGTTCCACGCCGAGAATGGTGTACGTCTGGTCGTCGATCCCGAGACGGTCATACTCCTGGGAGGGATCCCACTCGACGAGTTCGAGGACGAGATCGATGATCTTCTTCTCCCGGATGGAGGAGACGCCGAACAGATCCTTGATGTTGATGATCCCCAGGCCCCGGATCTCCATGTGGTACTGGATCATGTCACCCGCCTGCCCCGTGAGCGAGGCCGGCATCTTCTTCTTGACGTAGATGATGTCGTCCGCCACCAGCCGATGACCGCGAATCACCAGGTCGAGAGCACACTCGCTCTTGCCGATGCCGCTCTTGCCGAGCAGCAGCACCCCCACCCCGAGGACATCCACGAGAACCCCGTGAATGTGAGTGGTGGGCAGGAGTCGCTCTTCGAGAAACTTGGTGATGAGAGAGATGAAGGTCGATGACTGGTGCGGCGTCACGAGGAGGGGGATGCCCGCCTTCTCGGTCTCGATCTTGAGAAAACCGGGGGGATTCAGTCCCTTGGTGACGATGAAACACGCGATGGGAAAGGCACAGAGCTTGCCGATGTACGAGATGGCCTGGTGCTCGGAGAGCTGGCACAGGTAGGAAATTTCCGTATTGCCGAGCACCTGGACCCGGTCGGGATGGAGATGTTCCGTATACCCGGTGAGCGCCAGGCCTGGTTTCTGAATCCGGGAACTGTAAAGCCTGTGGGAAAGGCCTTTCTCGCCGGCAATCAACTGAAGATCGAGCCCGTACTCCTCGTCTTTCAGCAGGTCCTCAATGGAGAGACTGATCGCATTCAATAGCAGCGGTCCCGTTCGTGGATGATGGCGAAAATGGAAGCGGCATCGGGCGCTTCGAGAAGACCCCGACGGACCCTGGGGTCCTTCAGGATGCGGGAAATGCGCGCCAGCATCTTCAGGTGGATACCCACCGCCTCCTCGGGCGCGACGAGGAGAAAGAAAAGATGGGCCGGGCGGCCGTCGAGGGAGTTGAAATCGACTCCCTCGGGGCTACGCCCGAACACCAGCCCAAGCCCCTGCATCCGCTTCACTTTGCCGTGGGGAATGGCAATGCCGTCACCGATGCCGGTGCTTCCCAGTCTTTCCCTCTCCTGCAGAATGGTGATAAGTTCATCACAGTTGAGGTCCGAATGACGCTCCACCAGCTTCGCAGCCAGCTCCCTGAGAACGGCATCCTTCGTGGATGCGGCCAGGGAGGGGATGATATCCTCGACCTGCATGATATCAACGATCTTCATGCTCCCCTCACCGGCGCCTGTCCACTGAACTCCCGCAGGAACTGATGTGTCGTGTCCTTCCCGTCATCTCCTCCCCATTACCCCTTCGCCGGTTCAATGAGGCCGTAGTTACCATCTTTGCGGCGATAGATAACGTTGATATTTTCCGTTCCCGCGTCGGTGAAAACGAGAAAATCCTTGTGGAGAAGATCCATCTGCATGACCGCCTCTTCCACGGACATCGGCTTGATGGAGAAGGTCTTCGTTTTGATGACAACCGGCTCCTTGCTCTGTTCGATGCTCTCGGCGGCGACGATGCTCTTCTTCACCTGGCGCTCGCGAACGTCGGTGGTGGGCTTGTGGGCCTTGATCCGCTCCTTGTAACGGCGCATCTGTCGCTCAATCTTGTCGACGACGGCATCGATGGCCGCGTACATGTCGTTCGTCGCTTCAGAGGCCTTGATGGTGATGCCATTGGCGGTGAGAGTGACTTCAGCCGTGTGGCGAATCTTCTCCACCGTCATGAAAACCTGGGCGACGATCGGCTCGTCGATGTACTTCTTGACCCGCTCCAGTTTCTCCTCTGCATAGCTTTTCAGCGCGTCGCTCGGCTCCATGTGCCGGAATGTCGTGGTTATCTGCATAATGATGTCCTCCTTGTGTATAAGTATAAACCCGAAACACGGCGCGCGCATCTTTGCCGTGACCGAGTCTTATCCCGCGCGGTTGCGGGCTATCAGTAAAGTCGTTTTCGTTCGGATGATGAGCCGATGCGCAGCATTTCCCGATACTTGGTGACCGTGCGCCGGGCGATGTTGATGTTGTGCTTGGCAAGAAGCTCCGCCAGACGCTGATCGCTGTAAGGCTTGCGCGGATCCTCGCCGTCGACGATTTCCTTCAGCTTGCTCTTGACGCTTTCCGAAGCGATGAACTCACCATCGTTGGTGGCAATACTGCTGTTGAAGAAGTATTTCAGCTCGAACAGCCCCTGGGGCGTCTGCATGTACTTGTTGGTGGTGACGCGGCTGATGGTGGATTCGTGCATGCCGATATCCTCGGCAACGTCACGCAATACGAGCGGTTTCAGGTATTCGATCCCCTTGTCGAGAAATTCGCGCTGGAACTTGACGATGCTCTTGGCCGTTCTGAAGATGGTCCGCTGCCGCTGCTGGATGCTCTTGATGAGCCAGAGGGCCGACCTCATCTTGTCGCTGATGTACTCCTCAGTCTTGGCATCCATCTGCCGGCCTTCCCGCCCCTCGCTGCCATAGAGGGGGTTGATGCGCAGGTTCGGCAGTCCTTCGTCGTTGAGAACCACGACGTATTCCTCGCCGATCTTGTGGACGAAGATGTCGGGGGTTATGTACTGGACGTCGTCCTGGCCAAAGGCCCGGCCTGGCTTGGGATCGAAGCCGGCAATGATCTTGGCCGCAAAGACGATGTCTTCCAGGTCGACACCGAGGGCCTTGGCAATCTGCTTGTAGCGCCGCGCCTCCAGATCCTTCATGTAATCGACGAGGATCGCCTCGACGAGGCTTCCCTCCATGCCGAACTGGCGAACCTGGATGAGGAGACACTCCTGGAGATCGCGTGCCGCCACGCCGGGAGGGTCGAATTCCTGGATCCTCCTGAGGACCCTTTCCACGAACTCCTCGTCCACCTGGTAGGGCGCCGCCACTTCCGCGAGGGAAATACGTAGATACCCCGTATCGTCGAGGTTGCCGATGAGCTCGGTTCCCACTGCCCGCTCCATGTCGTCAAGCCGCGTCAGATTGAGCTGCCAGAGGAGGTGATCCGCAAGGGTCGAGCTCTTCGTGAGAATGTTTTCGTAGGAGGGGCGCTCCTCGTCATCATAGGTCTGCTCGCCGGCGCTGTAGTTGTACCCCTCCAGGTAGGTCTCCCAGTCCATCTCCCGGGCGGTCTCTTCACCGGCACTCACTTCCTTGAATTCTTCCGACTCGGCGAGGGGAAGATCCTCTTTCTCCTGCTGTTCGAGCTGCTCGGTCTCCTTGACCTCCTCCTGCTCCAGGGATTCGTCGAGGACCGGATTCTCTTCCAGTTCCTGGCGCACGACATCTTGCAGTTCGAGCCGGGAGAGCTGCAGGAGTTTGATGGCCTGCTGCAACTGGGGGGTCATCACCAGTTGCTGAGTCAGTTTCATCTGTTGACGCATTTCTATGGCCATGCGCTATAGACCTCAGAACCCGTGCAACACGCCCGCGTGCAAGGGTGAGCTGTTTGCTGTGTGGAGTCCGCTACAACCTGAATTTTTCACCAAGGTAAATCTCCCGCGCCTTCTTGCTCGCCGCGATCTGTTGCGGGTCGCCATATTCGAGGATCTCGCCGGCATTGACGATGTATGCCTTGTCACACACGCCGAGGGTCTCCCGGACGTTGTGGTCCGAGATGAGGATACCGATCCCCTTTCCCCGCAGATCGTTGATGATATTCTGGATGTCGATCACCGCGATGGGATCGATACCCGCAAACGGCTCATCGAGAAGAATGAAAGCCGGCTCGGTAACGAGAGCCCGGGCTATCTCCACCCGGCGCCGCTCTCCGCCGGAAAGGGCAAAGCCCATGCTCCGGGCGATGTGGGTTATGCGGAACTCGGAGAGGAGATCGTCGACCCTGGCCCGGCGTCGCCTGAGCGAAGGCTCTATGGTCTCCAGTACCGCCAGCAGGTTTTGCTCCACCGTGAGCTTGCGAAAGACCGACGGCTCCTGGGGAAGATAGCTGATCCCCCGGCGCGCCCGGTGGTACATGGGAAGGTCGGTTATGTCGTCGCCGTCGAGGAAGACCGTGCCCCCGTCGGGACGGCAGAGCCCGACCACCATGTAGAACGTCGTGGTCTTGCCGGCACCGTTGGGACCCAGAAGCCCCACGACCTCGCCGGCGGCAAGCTGCAGGTCGACACCGTTCACGACCACCCGCTTCGCAAAGCTCTTCCTGAGCTCCCGGGTCGAAAGAGTTCGCTCAGCGGGGGACGCCGTCATTTTTCCCCTTGCTCCCGGGATGGATGGTCACATCGACCCGCTCATTCGGACCGCTCGTGACCACGCTGCGCTGGTCGTCGACAAAATAGGTAATCACCTTTCCCGTAACGACATTCTCACCCTGGAACATCTTCGGGTTGGCGTCGAGGACGATCTTGCCCGCCTTGCTGTCGTAGACGGCGTGGCCGGCCTGGGCAAGGCGGTTTCCCTGGGAAATGCGGACATTGCCGAAAGCCTCGACCTTTTCCACCTCTTTGTCCTTGTCCGAGTAAGTGATGATCATTTTGTCGGTATACATCGTTATGTCACCCTGCCGTGCCGTGACCTTGCCGGTGAACGTAGCGGTCCTGGCGGCGCTGTCGGTGACCAGATCATCGGCCTTTATCTGCAGCGGCTGGGAACCGCGCTCCCCCGCTGCCAAAGCAACCGCAGAAAGCGTCATCAACAACAGCCAGAGGAGGGTAATTACGGACGACGTCCTCATTTATTCCTTTTCCCGGGGGTGACGTTGGCCGTCACCTCATGAAGTACCCTGACGGTGCGGGAGTCGATTGCCAGCTCCATGCCGACCCCCTCGACGCTCAGCATGCCGTCGGAGAATCTCACGTGGTCAGGGGTGACGATCATGGAGCGGGCGGCCACATAGGCTGCGGAGTTACTGGTGAACTCCATGCCGGAGACACTCTTGGCCCTGACGTTACCCGTCAGCTCCACATCACCGCTCTTGTTATGGTAGTCGGCTCGCTCGGCTGTCAGGGTGATGTCACCCGTTGAAGCGGTGCCGGCCACCACGAGCCGCACACCGGTCAGGCGGGTAACTTCCTTCTCCCTGACGTAATCGGCCTTGTCGGCCGTCAGGTCCCACTGCTTTTTGCCCTTTTTCGTTTCGGTATAGTGGAGCTTCTGCAGCGAAATGTCGGCAGTGGGCGAGAATTTCGCCACCACGGCGGGTCGCTTTCCCCAGTAAAGCTTCACCGCAATGACGGCCACGAGGCCGCCACCGGCAAGGATGACGGCAAGGGCCAGAAATTGCCTGATTTTATTCGGCTTTAGCATATTTTTCGCCAAAGTATAGCACCTTAAAAAATGGCTGTAAAGCTGTTTCTGGCGGAAACTGTCAGAGTTGGCATAAAGATTGTAAAAGGACTCGATTTATCGCGCCCTTGCCCCTCCTATTCCGCTCCTGACGTGCAATCAGCGGCAATTGACCCAAGATGGCGTCGCCCTATCTCCACGTTCCATCACAATTTTTCAAGGCCACTTGCCAACCAACTTTAAAAAAGTACAATTAAAATTCTGCGTCATCATTCTTTGTTCTTCAGAGGGTGTGAGCGTGCTCATCAAGGGTGATCTCGTTCGTCACGAGACAATGCCGTCATGGGGGATCGGAAAGATCGTCAAGGTGGTACAGGGGGGAAACCTCCTCGTCCGCTTCTCCGAAGGGGGAGAAAGGCTTCTCCACCCGAACTATGCGCAGCTGCGCAAGATCAGGGAGGAGGTTCTCCTCTACCTCGTGGTCCACGAAACATGCCTCGTAAGAGGAAGACCGCTGCCGAAGGTCCGCTACATCCCCGTCCTGAAACCACGGTCGCTTCTGTGAAGACTACGACGTTGCCTCTCCCGCCGCCAACGCCTCGCGAATGGAGAGGGAAATCCGCCGCCGCTTCTCGTCCACGCCGAGCACCTTGACCGTCACCACCTCACCCACCCTGACCGCATCATGGGGGTTCTTGACGAAACGGCGGGCGAGGTGGCTGATGTGGACGAGTCCGTCCTGGTGCACGCCCACGTCCACGAAGGCACCGAATGCGGTGACGTTTGTCACCGTCCCCTGAAGCATCATCCCTTCCTTCAGATCGCCGATTTCACGCAGGTCATCGCGGAAGACGGCGGTACGAAACTCCTGGCGCGGGTCGCGCCCCGGTTTCTGGAGCTCGGCGACGATGTCGCGCAGCGTCGGAAGCCCCACATCACCGCTCGCATAGCGCTTGAGATCGATGCGCAGCACGAGGCGCGGGTCGGCAACGAGCTCCGCCGGTGTCACCCCGAGATCGGCTGCCATCGTCGTCACGAGCGGATAGCGTTCGGGATGGACCGCCGTCGCATCGAGGGGGTCATCACCCCCGCGGATGCGGAGAAAGCCGGTGGCCTGCTCGAACGCCCGGGCTCCGAAGCGCGAAACCTGGAGAAGGCTTTGCCGCGAGGGGCAGGGGCCATGGGCGTCACGGTGGCGAACGATTGCCTTCGCAAGGGATTCCCCCACACCCGAGACGTAGGAGAGGAGCGCCCAGGAGGCGGTATTGAGGTCGACACCCACGTAGTTGACACACGACTCCACGACGGCATCGAGGGCTTTCTTCAGGGCCGTCTGGTTCACGTCGTGCTGATACTGGCCGACACCGATACTCTTCGGATCGATTTTCACCAGTTCCGCCAGCGGGTCCTGGAGCCTCCTGGCAATGGAGATGGCGCCGCGCACCGTGAGATCGAGCTCGGGAAACTCCTCGCGGGCGATCTCCGAGGCCGAGTAAACGCTCGCCCCCGCCTCGCTGACGAGAACGACCGGCACGCTCAAGCCCTCCTCGCGCAAGGCTTCCCTGACGAACAGCTCCGTTTCCCTGCCGGCAGTACCGTTACCCACCGCCACCATCTCGACGTCATGGCCGGTCACGAGACGAAGGATCTCCCGTCGGGCCTCCCGTGCCTTCGCTTCCCCCGTGAAGGGATAGACCGTGGCGTGCTCGAGAAAGCGGCCGGTGCCGTCCACCGCCGCCAGCTTACACCCCGTGCGCACCCCGGGGTCGACGCCGAGAACCCGCTTTGCCCCTGCCGGGGGGGCGAGGAGAAGATTCTTCAGATTGTCGGCAAAGACCTTGATCGCCGCCTCGTCGGCCCGTTCCTTGGCGGCAAGCCGGAGCTCCACCTCGATGGAAGGCGCGATGAGGCGCCGGTAGCTGTCCCGCGCCACCTCTTCCAGAAACGCCGAAAAGATGCTTTTCCGCGCGACAAGGCGCCCTTGCAGCCCCGCGAGAATGTCCTCCACCGGCGCCTCGATGGCGAGATAGAGGACCTCCTCCTTCTCCCCTCGCCGCATGGCGAGCATCCGGTGGGAGGGGATTTCGGGCAGCGGCTCGCGCCAGTCGTAGTACATTTCGAACTTAGTGACCGTCTCTCGCTTGTCGGCCGCCACCCGCGACGTCATCACCCCCCGTTCCCACGTGAGGCGACGCACTGCGGCCCGGGCATCGGCGTCGTCGGCAAGCCGCTCGGCGATGATGTGACCCGCTCCCTCCAGTGCCGCCGCCGCATCGGGCACGTCCTTTTCCGGGTCGACGAAGGGAAGGGCCGCCTCCTCGGGGGTCCCTGTCGTGAGAGTCTGGGCAAGGACGATGTCGGCAAGCGGCTCCAGTCCCCGTTCCCGGGCGATGGTGGCCTTGGTGCGCCGCTTCGGCTTGTAGGGGAGATAGAGGTCCTCAACCTCCCCCTTCTGGCGCGACGCCTCGATGCGTGCCTGCAGCTCCGGGGTGAGCTTGCCCTGCTCGGCTATGGACTTGAGCACCGCGAGCTTGCGCTCCTCCAGCTCCGTGAAGTAGCCGAAGCGCTCCTCGATGGTGCGAATCTGCACCTCGTCCAGCTCGCCGGTGCGCTCCTTGCGGTAACGGGCAATGAAGGGGACCGTGGCACCTTCCCGGAGGAGTGCCACGGTGTTTGCCACCGAGGCGGGGCCAAGCGATGTCTCGGCAGTGATAAAGGAAAGGATTTTCTGCATCTGCTGGTCGGTCAGGTTCATGGCTCTTCCTGGAAGTGAATATGAAAAAAGGGGTTGGATGGTAGCACAGCAACGAAGAATTGAAAAGAGGAGGCCGACGGCTTTCCAGCCATGGACTGGCCGGAGAAACGCCGCAAAAGGTTGATTGGCGCGCCACCGCAGGCGAGAACCTCAGGCAGCCCGGGCGTCGCGGCACTTGAAAATCATCGCTAAAAC
>DATDMX010000201.1:0-9321 GCA_036518575.1 Geobacteraceae bacterium
ACCGCCGAGGAACGTATCACCATTGGTAGACTTCACCTCGAAGACCCCTTCGCCCAGCTCCAGGATGGAGATATCGAAGGTCCCGCCCCCCAGGTCGAAGACAGCGACCTTTTCCTCTTTTTTCTTGTCGAGGCCATAGGCAAGGGCCGCGGCGGTCGGCTCGTTGATGATGCGAAGGACGTTGAGCCCGGCAATCTTCCCGGCGTCTTTCGTCGCCTGGCGCTGGGAATCGTCGAAATAGGCTGGGACGGTGATGACAGCGTCGGTAACCGTCTCGCCCAGGTAGTCCTCGGCGGTCTTTTTCATCTTCTGGAGCACCATGGCGGAGATTTCGGGCGCCGAGTATTTCTGGCCGCGCACTTCCACCCAGGCATCGCCGTTATCCGCCTTGACGATCTTGAAGGGCGAGATGGCGATGTCCTTCTTCACCGCTTCCGACTCGAACTTGCGGCCGATGAGGCGCTTGATGGCGAACAGTGTGTTCTCCGGATTGGTTACCGCCTGACGCTTGGCCTGCTGCCCCACGAGGCGCTCGCCGCTTTCGGCGAAGGCCACCATGGAGGGCGTCGTGCGGCTCCCCTCGGCGTTAGCTATGACAACGGGCTCGCCACCTTCCATGATCGCCACACAGGAGTTGGTGGTGCCCAGGTCGATTCCGATAACTTTACTCATTTCGATGCATCCTCCTTTAGGTTCTTGTACTCTATAAGCTAGTCATCGCCCCGGGAAAAAACAAGGGGACGACAAAAAAAGTTCAACTCATTCCCCGTCGTTTTTCGCCGGGCACGCCACCGACACCATGGCCGGCCGCAGCAAGCGCTCGTTGAGGAGATATCCCTTCTGGAACTCCTCCGCCACCGAGTTGGGGGGGACGTCGTCACAGGGGACCTGCTGCATGGCCTGGTGAAAGGCGGGATCGAACGCCGTGCCGCGGCTCGTCTCGATGGGGGTCACGCCGAATTTCTTGAGGGTGGAGAGAAGCATGCCGTGGGTGAGGCGTACCCCCTCGATGACCGCCGTCAGGGTTTCCTCGCTGGCATGGGCAAGGGCGCGCTCCATGTTGTCCATAACCGGCAGGATCTCCACGAGGAGCGATTCGTTGCCATACTTGAGGATCTCCTCCTTCTCCTTCTGCACCCGCTTGCGGTAGTTCTCCAGGTCGGCCCGCTCGCGCAGGAACTTGTTCCAGTTCTCCTGGGCCTCGGTCTCCTTGGCGGCCAGAGCCTCTTTCAGCTCCTCGATGCCTTCCGCTCCGGCCGGTGCCGGGTTCTCCGCCGCCGCTGCGGTTGCCGCTTCCCCGCTTTCGGGGTGGGCGGCATGTTTGCCATCATGCTTTTTTTTGTCCACGATTCGTATCTCCTTGGCAGATGGATGGTGCCGGGCGCTGAAGCGCCCCAGGTACGCATCCGTCGGTAGTGGTTCGGGCTATTTCATCTCCAGCAACTTCGAAACGAGCTTCGCCGTGTAATCGACGATGGGGATGACCTTGGCGTACCCCATGCGGGTGGGTCCAATGACGCCCAAGACGCCAAGGGTGTTCTTGCCGCTGACATAGGTGGAGGTGATGAGGGAGAGGTCCGACATGGGACTCAGCCGCGACTCGGTGCCGATGAAGACGTGCACTCCCGGCGCCTCAAGACAGCGGTCGAGGAGTCCCACAAGCTGGTGCCGCTCCTCGAAGGCACGGAAAATCTCCTTCATCTTCGTCACGTCGGTGAATTCGGGCTGGTCGAGAATGTTCGCCTGCCCCTCGATGAAGACCTCGGAGTCTTCAGCGGCGAAGGTCTCCTGGGAAAGCTTGAGCGCGCGGGCCATGAGGAGGTCGTACTGGGTCTTGGCGCTTTCCATCTCTTCGCGCAGCTTCTGCTTCACCTGGGCGATGGAAAGGCCGCCCAGAAGCTCGTTGAGATAATTGGCCATCCTCACGAGGTCTTCCCGGTGAATCTCCTCGTCCGTCTCGATGATCCGGTTCTGCACGAGGCCGTTCTCGGCGATGAGGATGGCGAGAACCCTTCTCCCGCCCAGCTTGACGAACTCCACCTGGCGAAAGACGGTGGTGGTAAAGCGCGGCGCCAGGACGATCCCCGTGTAGTGGGAGATGGAGGAAAGGAGCCGGCTCGTCTCCTTGAGCACCTCGCCGATATCCTTGCCGGTCAAGCTGCAGTGACGGCGAATCTCCTCCCGCTCCTCCCGCGCCACCTTGCGCAGCTCGAGGATGGAATCGACGTAGAAGCGGTAGGCCTTGTCGGTGGGCACCCGCCCGGCCGAGGTGTGGGGAGAGCTCAGAAAACCGAGATCCTCGAGATCGGCCATGACGTTTCTGACCGTTGCCGGCGAGAGGGAGAGATCGTGGCGCCGGGTGATGGTACGGCTTCCGATCGGCTCGGCGGTGACGATATAATCCTCGATAATCGCTTCGAGAATCTGGCGACTGCGCGGTGAAATTTTATCCTGCATGGTCGATGCTCGCACGATGAAAAGGTTGCGGGCAACCCGGTTCAATCAGAAATGTCGGCCCAGAAAAAAGATTAGCACTCAACATTCCTGAGTGCTAATCCTAACTTAATAATATCCCCCCCGTTTGTCAAGGCATTTCCCCGTGAAAAGAAGCGAAACCCAAGGTCAGACAAAGCGCATGAACACCTGGTTGGCGAGGGGAAGGGCCCGCCGGGAAAGGTGAAGCCTGGAGCCGTCCCGCTCAAGGAGGTCCGCTGCCGCAAGCTCAGCCACCTCCCGCGGGAAGGCCTCTTCGATGGTAACGCCGAATTCCTCCCGAAAACGCACGTCGTCGACCCCTTCGAGGAGGCGAAGCCCCAGAAAGATGAATTCCCCCATGGCCTCCTGGCGCGAAAGAACCGTAACCTCACGCTCGGGTATATCGCCGCGGCGAAGGGCGGCCACGTAGCCCCCGGGGGTGGGATCGTTGTGCCAGCGCCGCCCGAACGAGGGTGCGGTGAGAAACGAGTGGGCGCCGGCCCCGAAGCCGAGATACTCGCCGCGGTGCCAGTAGACCTGGTTGTGGCGCGAGCGCTTTCCCGGCCGGGCAAAGTTGGCAAGTTCATACTGCTCGTATCCCCGGGTGCCGAGAAAGGTGCTCGTCTCGGCGAACATGACTGCCGCCTCGTCCTCGTCGGGAAGGGGAAGACGGCCCGCCTCCCGCATGAGGTGAAACGGCGTCCCCTCCTCCACGGAGAGGGGATAGGCGGAGATGTGCTCCGGAGAAAGTGCGACTGCCTGTTCGAGGTCGTGTCGCCAGAGGTGGCGATCTTCCCCGGGGAGCGAATGGATGAGGTCGATCCCGATATTGGCAAACCCCGCTCCGCGGGCGCAACCGAAGGCGGCAATCGCCTCGGCCGCCGTGTGAACCCGGCCGAGGCGCTCTAGAAACCCGTCGTGGAAGCTCTGTACCCCCAGAGAGAGGCGGTTTGCCCCGGCGCTCCGGTAGCCGGCAAGGCTCTCCCGTGTCAGCGTGCCGGGATTGGCCTCGATGGTCACCTCGGCAGAGGTTTCCAGACCGTAGAGGTGTGCCGCCGTATCGACGAGGAGGCCTACGTCGCCGGGCGTCATGAGTGAAGGGGTGCCGCCGCCGAAGTAGAGGGTTTGGGCCGAGACCGGTTGCGGAAGAAGGCGGGCGCGCCGTTCCATCTCCGTCGCCACCGCGGCCGCATATTCCGAAGGGGTCACGGCCGAGTCGACCACGGAGTTGAAATCGCAGTAGAGACACTTCTTCACGCAGAAGGGAAAGTGTATGTAGAGTGAAATATTCATGGGTCGCTCCGACACACTCGCGAGTGAATCGGTTTCCAGCATATCCTTTTTTACCCCCGTTGGGAAGCGGAGGAACGTATAAAACCGCAAGCAAAAATGGCTACTTGAGGTAAAATAAATAAAAGAGCCCACGTCCTACCCCCATCGGCTCGCACGTGAAGGGGGCTGATACCATGTCCGCAGCAGCCTCGCTCCAACCCAAAACAAAGCTGCACATCCTCCTCGTGGAGGACTCCGCCACCCACGCCCAGCTGATCACCGATGCCCTTGCTGAAGGCGAGTACGGGCTTGTCCTCGACGTCGCCCGCAGCCTTGCCGAGGCGGCCACGAAACTTGCGTACTTCGTTCCCGACCTCGTCATCGCTGATCTTCTCCTTCCCGACGGCAAGGGGGTCGATCTTCTCCCGGGTGAGGGTAGCGAAGCGTCCTTTCCCGTCATCATCCTGACCGGCAGGGGCAACGAGAAGGAAGCGGTGGAGGCGATGAAGGCGGGAGCCCTCGACTATCTCGTCAAGTCCCCCGACACACTGACCTCCATGCCCCACATCGTCGAACGGGTCCTGCGGAGCTGGCAGCATATCGTGGAACGGCGCCGGGCGGAACAGCTGCTGCGTGAGAGCGAGGAAAAATTCCGCTCCGTCTTCGTCACCGCTGCCGCCGGGCTCGTAATCGTCTCGCCGACGGGGAACATTCTCCAGGCAAACCCCGCCTTCTGCCGCTTCACCGGCTACCGTGAAGACGAGCTGAAACATCTCACCATCGAGGACATCACGCACCCGGACGAGCGGGACACCACATCGCTTCACTACGGAGAAATCTTCGCGGGCCGCCGCCAGAGCCTGCACTATGAGAAACGCTACCTGCGCAAGGATGGCCAGGTCGTCTGGGGACACGCCTCCGTGGCGTGTGTCATGCACACCGACCTGCAGCCGGAGTACTGCATCGGTCTCGTGCAGGACATCAGTGAGCGAGTGCGCATGGAAGAGGAGCTCAGAGAGGCAAACCGGGAGCTCGATTCCTTCGTCTACACCGTTTCCCATGACCTCCGCTCGCCCCTTACCCCCATCATCTGCTACGCCGAGTTCCTCCAGGAACACTACCACGACCGTCTCGACGCCCAGGCGCTGGAGGTCCTTGCCGAAATCGAGCGCCAGGGCCACCGCATGCTCGGCCTGCTGGAAGACCTCCTTGCCCTGGCGCGGGTGGGGTTTCTGGCGCGCCCGGCCGAGACGGTGAACGGGAGCGAGGTGGTCAACGAAGTCGTAACGGGGCTCGGTAGCCAGCTGGCTGAAGCCGGCGTGACGGTGACGACAATGGACCTGCCGGGCATCCGGGTGCCGAAGACCTTCCTCGCCCAGCTCTTCGACAACCTCATCGGCAACGCCCTGCGCTACGCGGCCAGCGAGGGATCGGTCATCGAGGTGGGGGGGAGCCGTCGCGGGCTAGTGGTGAAGTACTACGTGCGGGACCACGGGCCGGGCATTCCTCTCCACGAGCGCGAGAGCGTCTTCGATCTTTTCTACCGTGGCTCAACGGGCGAAAAGCTTTCGGGAACGGGGGTAGGCCTAGCCACGGTGCAAAAGATCGCCCGCGTTTACGGTGGCAAGGCCTGGGTGGAAGAGACACCCGGCGGCGGCAGTACCTTCTGGGTGGAGATGGTGGATGCGGCGCCCAGGGGGTGAAGGCTCTGTGGCTGGAGAAACTTTGAGACAAGGAAACGACCTGGTTGACCGCAGCCAGGTCGTTTCCTTTTGCTCCCGCTACGTCTGGTCTTGAAATGCATCGTCAACAGCGTTACACTGCGCCTGCTGCACCATTCACCCTCGGGAGGAGCACATGAAACGCCAACTCAAGGCCGCCGCCATCCAGTTCACCGTCCAGCTGGGTGACATCGACGCCAACGTGGAGCTTGCCCGCAGCGCCGTGGCGCGGGTTGCGGAAGAGGGATGCCGGCTCGCCGTGCTGCCGGAAATGTGGAGCACGGGCTTCGCCTACAAGCAGCTTGCCGACCTCGCCCGCCGCACTCCCGAAACGGTGGAGGAGATGGGGCGGCTCTCCAAGGAGCACGACCTCGTCCTCGTGGGAAGCCTGCCCGAGCCCGACGGGGAAAAGGTCTGCAACACCGCCTACGTCATGGACCGGGGGGAAATGATCGGCAAGTACCGCAAGATCCACCTCTTCTCCCTCATGAATGAAGACCGCTCCTTCACCGGCGGCACTTCCTGGTGCCTCGTCGACACCTCGGTCGGCCGCATCGGCGTTTTCATCTGCTATGACCTGCGCTTCCCCGAGCTCGCCCGACGGCTTGCCGTCGAAGGGGCCGACATCCTCGTCGTCCCCGGCGAGTGGCCCAAGCCCCGCGAAGAGCACTGGCGCACCCTCCTCAAGGCGCGCGCCATCGAGAACCAGCTCTTCGTGGTGGCCGCCAACTGCTGCGGCGTCGTGGGGAAGCACGACTTCTTCGGCTCCAGCCTCATCGTGGGACCGAAAGGGGAGTTCCTCGCCGAGGCGGGCTACGACCCCGCCGAGATCGTCGCCACCCTCGACTTCGCCGAGATGGAGCAGTGGCGAAGCCAGATCAGCTGTTTTGCCGACCGCAAGCCCGCCTATTACTGAGCCGCGTCGACACTGCCCGGGACGCAATCATTTTGTGCGGCAACGCCCCTGCGGCAGCCGCGCATTCCCGCCGGTGGCTCGCCGGCTGAAAATCGTGTTGACTTCCGGTTTGCGAAGGATATATTTTCTGCATTTGGAGACACACGAGGCACTTTGCAAAACGTCGCGAGGAGGCCGGGGTGCACGGCACGAGCAAGCGAGGGGGCGAGGCGTAGCAGCGCTACGTTGAGCTTCCGAGCGAGTGGTAACACCGCAGACCGGACTCGCAGCAGTTTTGCAGCCTTACACTTCAGGGAGGTACACAATCGTGGGTATATTTGCCGGAACCGGCTTGGTCGTAAAACTGGTGCTCCTCATTCTCCTCTATTTTTCCGTCGTTTCCTGGGCCATCATCTTCTACAAACTCCTCCAGGTGCACCGGGCGAAATCGGAATCGGAGAAGTTCGTCGACTTCTTCTGGAAGACCAAACGCTTCGATGCCATCGGCGCCCAGCTTGACCGTTTTTCCAACTCTCCCCTCACCGTCCTTTTCAACGAAGCGCATGATGAGCTGAAGCGGCTCATGGAACGGGGCGAGGAGAAAAGCGACCCCACCGTGATGAGCACTGAGCTCGGGGGGATCGACAATATCGCCCGGGCGCTTCGCCGCGCCACCACCTCCGAGGTCACCCGGCTCGAGAAGTACCTCACCTTCCTCGCCACCACCGGTTCGACCGCCCCCTTCATCGGCCTTTTCGGCACTGTCTGGGGAATCATGACCGCCTTCAAGGGGATCGGCGAAACCGGGTCCGCATCGCTTGCCGTCGTGGCGCCGGGGATCGCCGAGGCACTCATTGCCACCGCCATCGGCCTCGTGGCAGCCATTCCCGCGGTCATGGGCTACAACCACTTCCAGCAGAAAATCAAGGTGCTCATCGCCGAGATGGACAGCTTCTCCACGGAGCTCCTCAACATCATCCACCGCAGCTTCGGGAAGAAATAGGGGGAAACGATGGCTCTGGGCATCGGGAGCAGCAATAACAGAGGCCGCGACACCATGTCGCAGATAAACGTCACCCCCCTCGTGGACGTCATGCTCGTCCTCCTCGTCATCTTCATGGTTACCGCGCCCATGATGCAGCAGGGGGTGCAGGTGAACCTGCCCAAGGCGGACACCAAGGCACTCAATCCGCAGGAGGAGACCGTTGTGGTTTCCCTGGAGAAGTCGGGCCGCCTTTTCATCAACAAGGACCAGGTTGCCGCCGGCGAGCTGCGCGGCAAGCTCGCGACCATGTTCGCCAGCAGGAGCAAGAAGGAAGTCTTCCTCAAGGCCGATCAGGATGTTCCCTACGGTGAAGTGGTCAAGGCCATGGCAGAGATCAAAGGGGCCGGCATCGAGCGCCTTGGCATGGTTACGGAGCCCGCCCAGCGTAAATGAACCCCCGGTCGTATCGAAAAGAAAAGAAACTGGGCCCACCGGTTGTCGCGTCCCTCCTGTTTCACCTTCTCCTCCTCGTTGCCTTCACGCGGCTCCAGTTCTTCACCCCCACGACGATCAGCGAACCTCCCGTGTATGTGGACCTCATGAACTTGCCGGTGGCGCACCCCCAGGCAGGAGCGCCTGCCGCCGTCGGCAACGAGCCCTCTACGCCCGCCCCCGCGCAGCCCCCGGCCCAGCCGCCTGCCCCCGCGGAAATGAAGCTGCCGGCAAAGACAAAGTCGACTAAAGCACCGGCTCCGACCAAGCCCGAGAGCAGCACCGAGACGAGCAAGGAGTTCGCGGAACGCCTCGCCCGCCTGGAGCGCCAGGCAGAGGCCCGGCACGCAGCGGCCGCCATCGATGCGCTGCGCAAGAAGGTGGGCTCAGGCTCGGGGAAAGCCGGGGCTCCGGGAGGCACGGGCAACGAGGCGGGCAGCTATTACCCCGCCTATATCCGGTCGCGGCTCGAAGACGCCTTCCGGGTGGAAGACACGTTCAAGCCCGACAGGAACAAGGTCGTCATCGTGCGGCTCACCATCGGCCGCGCCGGCCGGATCACGAGCCTCCAGGTGGAAAAGAGCTCGCCCGACAAGATGTTCAACGACGCCGTCATGAGGAGCATCACCCGTGCCGAAAGGGATTTTCCCAAGACTCCCGACGGCAACCCGGTCACCCTCAGTTTCGTTTTCAAGCCGCAAGAGGTCGGCAATAGATGAAAAAGCTTCTCGCCTCTCTCCTCCTGGTGGCGCTCTTTCCCGCCCTGCTGCCCGCCCAGGAAAAGTATCTGGAGGTCACCGCCCCCGGCAACAGCCTTCTCCAGCTGGCCATCGCTCCTCCTGTCCCCCTGTCTGGGAAGGAGAATGCGGAGACTGCCCGGGAGCTTACCGACGTCCTCAGCTTCGACCTCGGCATGAGCGGACTCTTCAGGATCCAGCCCACCGCCCCCACCGGTGGTACGGGGGGAGTGAAGCCCGGGGAGTTTTCCTTTGAGCCGTGGAAGGCGATCGGCACCGACATCCTCGTCAAATGCGGCTATAGTGCGGACGCAGGAAGGCTCACCCTCGAATGCCGCCTCTTTGACGTTATCCGCGGTTCCGAACTCACCGTCAAACGCTACTCCGGCCCCATGAGCGAGCGCCGCCACATGGCGCACCTCTTCGACGACGAGGCGCTGCGGGCCATCACCGGCACGGCCGGCGCCTTTTCGGGCAAGATCGCCTTCGTTGCCACCACGACCGGCAACAAGGAGATCTATCTCATGGATTACGACGGCGCCAACGTCCTGCGGCTCACCAAGAACGGCTCCATCAATCTCAACCCCGACTTCTCGCCGTCGGGACGGGAACTCGTCTTCACCTCCTACAAAAAGAGGAATCCCGACCTCTACCGGCGTGACATCGCGAGCGGCGCCGAGGCCCGCATCTCCTCCCGCCGCGGCATCAACATCACCGCCGCCTGGGCACCAGACGGCAACCGCA
>DATDMX010000202.1:0-2654 GCA_036518575.1 Geobacteraceae bacterium
AAGAGGTGCTCGGCTTTTTCAGAACCTCCCCGTTCCTCGCCGAAAGAGGGTTGGCTGAGGCCGCGGAACGGCTTGAGTTCGCCGATGGCAGATTGTCCTTCCATTCAGTTGAAGTGAATTCCTATCTTGCTTCGGTTGCTGTCGATTTCCTAAGACAGAAACTCCTTGATGCCGGCATAACCTTCACGTTTGAAACCGTCATGTCCCACCCTGGCAAAGTTGACTTCCTCAGGCTGGCGCAAGAGAAGGGCTACCGGACATATCTCTACTACGTTGCTACCGAAGACCCGGATATCAATATCTCGCGCGTGGAATCCCGCGTCGCACAAGGTGGGCACAATGTCAGTAGAGATAAAATCGTTGAGCGGTACTATCGGTCATTGGACCTCTTGGCCGATGCGGTCCAATATGCCAATCGGGCATACATTTTCGACAACTCCTCAGCAGAAAGGGTGTGGGTGGCGGAGATTACCGATAATGCTGTTCTTCAATTAAGAACCGATGCCATGCCCTCCTGGTTCGTATCTTTCTTGTGGGATAAGTTCGGTCCTGAAGAAGAGCCTTCGTAATGTTGAGCGCGAAGGGGTGACAGTATGACAGACCACCCTCAGCCTGCTTCCATATATTTATGCACAATCTATTCGCGCTCGGGCAAAAAAATAGCCGGGAGCGTCCCCCCGGCTTCGAAAGGTGCACACATGGCAGATGTGCATCCCGCAACAGACATAACCCTTATTCTGCTTCCTCTGCCGCAACCAACGGTCAGACGGCGGCTCTCCTGCCCTGCTGCCGTGGTGGAAGCGTACCCGCTTTCCGTATGAGATAACGACTCACCACATCATTGCCGGCGTGCATGCTTTGCACAAGCAGTTCCCGTTCGACAGGCGCCCTGTACCCCATCCGCTGGGATACGTCTCCGGCAGCACGAAGGACGAGCGACGCAAGCTCGCCATCGAGCCGCTCATGTGTCAGCCTGAAACTCGGACCAACGAGGCCGATCACGCCGATCACCCGGGATGAATGGTTGCGAACCGGAGCTGCCACGCCGCTGGCGCCGGCTTCAAACTCCCCCACGCTGATGGCATACCCCTTGGCCCGAATCTCCTGCAGTTCACCAAGGTCGAGTGCCCCCCCGCTCCCGGCCCCCGCATCCTCTCCTCTGTCAAACTCGCCGCAGGCGACCATCACCTTGCCTGCCGCCGTACTCCGGAACGGGAGGCAGGTCCCTGCCGGTGCCAGGACCCGCACCGGGAGCGGCGACACGATGGCCTCCTCGCAGACGAGCCCCGCCCCACCGGGCACCGCCAGGAAGACCGTCTCCCGGCTCTGGTGGGAGACATCCTCCAGCGATTGCCGGGCCTCCTTTACCAACTGCTTGCTCCGAATACACGCCTCGCTCAGGTTTAAGGCCGTGAGACCGAGCCGGTATCCCCCTGCCGAGCCTCTCTCCACAAAGTTTCGTGCTTCGAGCGTTGCCAGGAGCCTGAAGACATTGTTCTTGCTGACGCGGAGCAACCGGCTCAAATCGGTGACCCTCAGCTCGTGCGCGCCGCTGCGAAATTGTTCGAGGAGCGTCAAAGCCAGGGAAACCGATTGAATGAGATAGTCGTTCTTATCTTTTCTCGTCATAATGGCTTCCCCTCATGGCACCGACAGCGCTCCACCTATGAAATCGCCTCAGCCATCACCTCGGCGATATCCCGGACCCGAACCCGCTCGGCCCCCTCGTCCTTCAGCCCGTCTTCCATCATGGTCATGCAGTAGGGGCAGCTGACGCAAAGAGTGTCGGGCTGCTGTTCAAGGGCCTCCTTGACCCGATCGAGGTTGATTCTCGTCCCGGTCTGCTCTTCCATCCACATCCGGCCGCCGCCGGCACCGCAACAGAAACCGTTCTGCTTCGTGCGCACCAGCTCCGCGGGTGCCGCGCCGGTCGCAGCCCGGATCACCTGGCGCGGGGCGTCGTAGGTGTCGTTATGGCGACCAAGGTAGCAGGAATCGTGGAAAACGGTCTTCCCCAGAGCTGCCTTATTCCGGACGTTGAGCCTCCCCGCTGCCACCATTTGCTCGATCAGCTGGCTGTGATGAATGACCTCCACCTCGAGCCCGTACTGGCGGTAGTCGTTCTTCAGGGTATTGAAGCAGTGAGGACACTGGGTCACGATTTTGGCGACCCCCTTCTCCTTGAACCGGGCCACGTTTTCCTGTGCCATCCGGTCGAAGACGTACTCGTTCCCCAGGCGCCGCACACTGTCGCCGCAGCACTGCTCTTCTTTGCCGAGGATCCCCCACGAGACGCCGGCCGCATCGAGAATGGTTGCCAAGGCAACGGTGACATGCTTGGCGCGGCTGTCGAAGGCGCCGGCACAGCCGACGAAGAAGAGGTATTCGGTCTCGCCCGGCTTGAACGGCCGCTCGCCCAACGCCGTGGCCCACTTGCCCCGCTCCGAGGGAGCGATACCCCACGGGTTGCTCCGCTGCTCCATGTTTTCGAAGAGGTTCAGGAGCTCCTCGGGAAACCTGGCCTCTTCCTCCACCAAGTGGCGGCGCATTTTCGTAATCTTGGGCATATGCTCGATGAGCACCGGACAGACCGAGAGACAGGCGCCGCAGGTGGTGCAGGACCAGAGCGCATCCTCGCTGATGGCCCCCTCCCC
>DATDMX010000203.1:0-3256 GCA_036518575.1 Geobacteraceae bacterium
CGCCGAGGCAACCCTTTACCTCGGCATTGCCCTGAGCCGCAACAAAGACCCGCAGGCCGACGAGGTGCTCATCCACGCCCTCTCCCTCGAACCGGCCAACCCGCTCACCAACCTGGAACTCGGCATCCGCAACTTCAACAACGGCGTATTCGCCGAAGCGGGCGACTATTTCGAAAACCTCATCACCATAGCTCCGGGGAGCGAATACTCGACCCTCGCCGAGGAGTACCTGCGCCGCATCAAGGAAAAAACGCGCGCAAAACGCTGGGGCCTGCGCTTCACCGCCGGCATGCAGTACGACAGTAACGTCATCCTCAACGCCGATGGCACCCCTCTCCCCCAGGGCGTTTCCCGCCGCTCGGACTGGCGCGGCATCATCAATGCAGGGCTGAACTATTCGCTCCTGCGCACCGACAGGTTCGCCGTCGACGCGGGCTACTCCCTCTACCAGAGCCTCCATGTGCGGCTCTCCGACTTCGACATCACCCAGAACCTGGTAGAGCTCGCGGGGAAGTACCGGCTCTCCTCCATCGCCACCGCGCGGCTCACCTACAACTTCGAGTACCTCCACCTGGGGGGAGAGGCATACGACACGGCTCACACCGTCGCCCCCGCCCTCATCTTTGCCAGCGACAAGGGCTACAGCATGACCCTCGATTACCGCTACCGCAACTCCGACTTCCGCAATTCTCCCGCCTTTCCCACCAACGACGAGCGCACGGGCGAAAATCACCAGGTCGGCGTGTCACTACGACTTCCGCTGGCCGACAGCCTGTCGGGGAGGATCGGCTACTATCACGACGAGGAGCGGACCAGGCTCGTCACATGGGATTATACCGGCGATCGCTGGGATGCAGGCATCACCACCACGCTCCCCCTCACCTTCATCCTTGACCTCGGCGGCGAGTACTACCTGAAAAAATATCCCACCTTCGACGTGGTTCCCCGCGAGGATCACACCTACAGCGGCTCGATCTCGGCAACGAAACTCTTCGCCGACACCTACGGCATCACCGCGAGCTACTACTACAGCCGCAACCAGTCGGACGTCCCCACCTACGACTACGTCCGGCACATCACGAGCCTGATGTTCAACGCGAGGTACTAGATGAAACGCTCTCACTGGTCAATGGTTCTTGTGGAAACGGCAATCATCGCTCTCATCGCAGCCGGTCCCGCAGTAGCGGCGAACGAGGTGGGCAAGGCCGTGGCGCTGCGCGGCAAAGCATATATAGAGCGTGCCGGCCGGCGTACGGAAGCGAAGCTGAAGAGCCCCATCGAGGTGAACGATATCGTCACCACCGCCGAGGCGTCCAAGGTCAAACTCCTCTTCATCGACGACAGCGTCCTCACCCTCGCGGAAAAATCACGTTTCTCCGTCAAGGAGTTCGTCCACAGCAAGGAAACAAAGGGCAAATCCATCTTCAACCTGATCGACGGCAAGATGCGGGCTGTGGTGGGCAAGACGAAATTCGAGGTGCAGACCCCCACCGCCGTGGCTGCGGCGCGGGGAACGGTGATCTTTTTCGAGGTTGGCATGATCGGCACCAATCCCTTCACGCGCATCATCTGCCTCGAAGGAACGGTGGGGGTCACGAGCGTTCAGCCCCCTGGCGCTCCGCTTCCGGCTTCCCTGGACCTCAAGCCCGGCATGATGGTGACGGTCGTGGCGGGCGAAACCGCCCCGCCGGCCCCGGTCCAGACTCCGCCCGCCGTGATCGAGCGTCTCAAGCAGGAAACGGCCACCAAGACGACCGAAACAACGCTCTCCCAGACGGGTGCCTACCAGGTGGGGGATGGCTCGACTCTCAGCGCCACCACCACGACCGTTACGGTCACCGGGAGTACAAGCACGACCGCGACCAGCCAGCCCCCCACGGTGGCGTCGGAGCTCACCACCACCCCGCCGCCGATAAACTATACGCCGCCCAAGCAGCCCATCGGGGTCAATCTCAACATCCGCATCCCCGTCTACACGCCGCCGGCCCCCTGAGGTGAGCACGGCACGCCACCAGCCTGACAACCACAATGGCGACCGGCTGCCCGACGGCAGCCGGTCCGTGCGCTGCAGGGTTCATGTATCATGAAAAAATACGCCCGTTTCTATATCGTTGCCGCCCTCTCCGTTCTCACCTTCGTCCTCATACAGCTGCGCGACCCCGCCATTGTCCGCGAGTACATCGAAAGCAAAACCTACGACCTGCGTCTGCGCTTCCGCAACATGGTGCACAAGCCCCCCACGGACGACAAGATCGTCATTGTGGTGGTGGACGAGAAAAGCATCGCGGAAATCGGTCGCTGGCCCTGGTCGCGCGCCGTTCAGGCCCGCCTTCTGCAGCGAATTTCCGCCTCCAGACCCAAGGTCATCGGCATCGATATCATGTATTCGGAGCCGGAGAACCGCAAGAACGACGCCAGGCTGGCACGGGCTATCAGGAGGGCGGGAAACGTGGTCCAGGCGACCGCCTTTACCGTGGAGGGGGGCAAGCAGCGAGAGGAAGCACCGGCCCCGCCCGGATTTCTCTGGGACGCGGCCTTCATGGAGGTCAAGTCCGTTCCGGGTATTGACTGGAAAAGATGGGCGGTGAAGCCGGAGGACGTCGCCCCCCCCATCGAGGAGGTGGCCACCGGCGCCACCCTCGGCCATGTCACCAACATCCCGGATATGGACGGCGTGCTGCGCTGGGACATCATGTACGTGAACTACGGCGACGACTGCTATCCGTCGCTCCCGCTCCAGGTGGCCCGCATCGCCTCCGGCACCTCGATGAAGGACACCGTCCTCTATGGCGGCTCGGGGATCCAGATGGGGCAGAGATTCATCAGAACCGATCTAAGCGGCAGGGTCCTCATCAACTATCGGGGCAAGGAAAAGAGCTTTCCCCATGTTTCCGCCTGTGACATCCTGAAACGCCGCGTATCACCTGATATTCTGCGGGGCAAGATCGTGCTCGTGGGCACTTCGGCGCTTGCCACCTTCGACCAGAAGATCACCCCATTTTCCGCCAACTTTCCCGGCGTCGAGAAGAACGCCAACGTGGTGGCGAACATCCTGGACAACAATTTCATCAGGAAGAGTCCCGGCCTCTTCGAGCTCGTCACCATCATCGTCACGAGCCTCGTCCTCATCCTCGCCCTCCCCCGTCTCAAGGCGACGCCGGGGGTCGTTCTTTCGTTTGGCCTCATGGGGGGGTATTTTCTCGTCTCCTGCTACCTTCTCGTCCGCTATAACATCTGGCTGAACCTCGTCTCCCCC
>DATDMX010000204.1:0-3753 GCA_036518575.1 Geobacteraceae bacterium
CTGAGCAATGTGGATGTGGTGGTCACTTCCACCGCGGTGCAGGGGGACAACCCGGAGGTGCTGGAGGCGCGGGAAAGGATGGTCCCGGTCATTCCCCGGGCCGAGATGCTCGCCGAGCTGATGCGGATGAAGTACGGGATCGCCATCGCCGGGACCCACGGCAAGACCACTACCACCTCCATGGTGGCCACGGTCCTCACCCACGGCGGGATCGACCCGACCATCGTCATCGGCGGGAAACTGAACACCCTTGGCACCAACGCCAAACTGGGTCAGGGAAAATTCCTCGTTGCCGAGGCGGACGAGTCCGACGGCTCGTTTCTGAAGCTCTCCCCCACCATCGCCGTGGTGACCAACATCGACGCTGACCACCTCGACTTCTACAAGGGAGGAATCGAGGAGATCAAGTCGACGTTCGTTGACTTCATCAACAAGGTGCCCTTCTACGGGCTGGCAGTACTCTGTCTCGAAGACCGCAACGTCGCCGAGATCATCCCCCGGGTGAAGAAACGCTTTGTGACCTATGGTCTCTCCTCCCAGGCCGACATCCGGGCCACCCACGTGAAGCTTACCGGCAACAGCACCTCCTTCGTCGCCCACTACAAGGGGTACCGCATGGGGGAGATAAAATTCAGCATGCCGGGCGCGCACAACGTCCTCAACGCCCTGGCCTGCATCGCCGTGGCCATGGAACTGGACGTCCCCTTCGCCCAGATTCAGGAAGGGTTTGCCCGCTTCGGCGGGGTCGGCCGCCGGTTCCAGATCAAGGGTGAAGTGAACGACATCATGGTGGTGGACGACTACGGTCACCATCCGGCGGAGATCAGGGCAACGCTTGCGGCCGGGAAGAACGGCTGGCCAGATCGGCGTCTCGTGGTGGCGTTCCAGCCGCACCGCTACACCCGCACCAAGGAGCTTTTCGACGAGTTCGTCACTGCCTTCTACGATGCCGACGTGCTCGTCCTTACCGATATCTACGCGGCGAGCGAACAGCCCATCGAGGGCGTTTCCGCCGAGGCTCTGGCCGCCACCATCCGCAAGCACGGCCAGCGTGACGTAAGCTACGTTGCCGATCGGGAAGCGGTGGCAGACCACCTCCTGGCCATAGCGCAGCCGGGAGACATCGTTCTCACCCTCGGGGCGGGCAATATCTGGCAGACGGGCGAGGCCCTGTTGGCGAAGATGCAGGAAAAGGGGTAGGAGAGAAGGATGGCTCGTCCCTTCGAGGAGATATGCAAAGAACTCAGGGGCGAGAGCCGCGAGCGTGAAATGCTCGCGGGACATACATCCCTGAAGGTCGGTGGCCCGGCCGATCTCTTCGCACTACCTGCGGACAGGGACGACCTCATACGGCTCATTGACAACCTGCGCACACGGAACATCCCCTATCTCGTCCTGGGGGGAGGCTACAACCTCCTGGTGCGCGACGGCGGCTTCCGCGGGGTGGTGATCTCGCTGGCCCGGATGGCAGCGATCGCGGAGACGGACGCGGGCCTCGTCAGGGTAGAGGCGGGGGCCACCAACGGAGCTCTCGAGCGCTTCTGCTCCGAGCACCGGTTTACGGGCCTCGAATTCGTCGTCGGCATCCCCGGCACGGTCGGGGGAAGCCTGGCCGTCAACGCGGGTGCCCACGGCGAGGCGCTCCTCGATCGGGTGGAGAACCTGGAAATGCTGCGCGAAGGTATACCGACGGTGGCACCGCGAGAGGCTCTCCGCTACGGCTATCGCCACCTGGACCTTCTTCCGGGAGAGATTATTCTCGGCGCCTCGTTTCGCCTGGCCCGGGGAGAGGCCGCGGTCATCGAAGATCGCGTCCGGGGCTTTCTCGCCCACCGTCGCCAGGCCCAACGGGTCGGTTTTCCCAACGCCGGCTCCTTTTTCAAGAACCCGGCGGGGGAGCAGGCGTGGCGTCTCATCGATGCCGCGGGGATGCGTGGGGTAAGTGTGGGAGGAGCGCAGGTCGCGGAGGCGCACGCCAACTTCCTCGTGAACCGCGGGGGAGCAACGGCGCGGGATTTTCTGGAGTTGGCCGCGCTGGTAAAAGAAAAGGTCAGAGAGACGAGCGGCATTATCCTCGAGGAGGAAGTGCGGATCGTCGGTGAAGCGTGACGCAATGACCCAGGGGAACACATGACCAGAGAAGAACTGAAAGCAAAGAAGATCGGCGTCCTCATGGGGGGCCTCTCCGCGGAGCGGGAAGTGTCCCTTTCCAGTGGCAACGCCGTACTCACGGCATTGAAGGCTCGTGGCTACGACGCCGTGGGTGTCGACGTGGGGAGGGACCTGGCACAAGCCCTCGACCGGGAAAAGGTAGAGGTCGCCTTTGTTTGCCTCCATGGCCGCTACGGTGAAGACGGCGCAGTGCAGGGCCTCCTGGAGCTCAAGGGAATTCCCTACACCGGCTCGGGCGTGCTGGCGAGTGCTCTTGCCATGAACAAGATCTTCGCGAAACTGGTATTTGCCGCTTCCGGGCTCACCGTCGCCGGCTACCGGGTTGTCCGCAGGGGGGAAGATGCGACGGCACTGCGCGGCTTTTCACTACCTCTCGTTGTGAAGCCATCCCAAGAGGGGTCGTCCGTCGGGGTGAGCATCGTGCGGGACGAGGCCAAGCTTCTCCCGGCCATGGAACTCGCCTTCGGCTACGACGCCGAGATTCTCGTGGAAGAGTTCATCAAGGGGCGGGAGATTCAGGTGGGCATCCTCGACGACAAGGCCATGGGCGCCATCGAGATCGTGCCGAAGAATGAATTCTATGACTTCGAGGCGAAGTACACCGCCGGGATGGCCGAGCATATCTGCCCACCCGTGCTGCCGAAAGAGCTTTACGGAAAGCTTCTGGCCGCTGGAGAGGCCGCCCACCGGGCGCTTGGCTGCTCCGGGTACAGCCGGGTCGACTTTCTCGTGACGGAAACAGGAGAATGCTTCATCCTCGAGGTGAATACCCTGCCGGGAATGACCGCACTATCGCTGTTGCCGGAGATTGCCCAGAAGGAAGCGGGCATTTGCTTTGAAGAGCTGGTGGAGAGAATCATCCTCTCCGCCGCCGTGAAAATTAACGGTTAGAGGCGCCAACGCCGCGCCTGTGCGGGTATTTCCCGCTTCCACGGACAACGATGCGCGATCTGCACCAGAAAAACATGAAACCGGGGAAACCGGCAGGGAAGAACCGCCTGAAGAAACAGCGCAAGCCCATCAACTGGCGCAGTTTCTTCAAGAAGTCCGTGCGCCTGGTCGGTGGTGTGGTGGCGGTTTCGGTGGCCGCGGTTATCAGTTATGACCTGTACGGACTTTTCGCCCGCACCACGTTTCTCCGGCTGGAGCGGATCGAGATCGCGCCGCTGAAGAAGCTCACCCGTGATGAGGTCATCGCCATGACCGGCGTGAAGCCAGGGGATGACATGTTTTCCCTGAGGCTTCGGCGTATCGGCGGGGAACTCGCGAAGAATCCGTGGGTGGAGAAGGTGAAGGTGAAACGCTACTTTCCCCACACCCTTGCCATCGAGCTGACGGAACGGGAACCGGTGGCGGTGGTGAACATGGGCTACCTCTACTACCTCGATGCGAAAGGGGAGGTGTTCAAGCCGCTCCACGAAGGCGACCGTCTCGACTTCCCATCGGTCACCGGGGTCAGCGAGGAAGACATTACCCGGGATCCTGCGGTGTCGCGGGAGGCGTTCCAGGGTGTGCTGAAGCTCGTAGCCCTTCTCAAGAGCGGAGGGACGTTCCGCCTTGACGATGTGTCCGAAATTCACT
>DATDMX010000205.1:0-7165 GCA_036518575.1 Geobacteraceae bacterium
CGGCACCCAGGTTTCCGGCACCATCCAGAAGCTCTTCGTCGACTTCAATTCCCCCGTGAAAAAGGGGCAGGTCATCGCCCAGATCGACCCCGCCCTCTTCTCGGCCCAGGTGGAGCAGACCCGCGGCAACTACCTGAACGCCCAGGCGACGCTTCAAAAGGCGAAGGCCGATCTCACCGACGCCAAACGCAGCCTGGAGCGCTACCGCCAACTCATCAAGGACGGCATCGTCGCCCAGAGCGACTTTGATACGGCGGATAACCGCTACGAGCAGGCCGTTGCCACCGTCAAAGCGGCCGAGGGGAGCGTGGCCCAAACCCGTGGCTCCTTCAGCCAGGCCGAGACCAACCTGCGCTACGCCACCATCCGCTCACCGGTGGACGGCATCGTCGTGTCGCGCAACGTGGACGTGGGGCAGACCGTGGCCGCCTCCTTCCAGACGCCGACCCTCTTCACCATCGCTCAGGATCTCACCAAGATGGAGATCGACACGAGTGTCGACGAGGCGGATATCAGCAGGGTCCAGGTGGGCCAACCGGTGAGTTTCACGGTTGACTCCTACCCCGAGAACCGTTTCACCGGCAAGGTGTCCCAGATCAGGAACGCCCCCGTCATCACCCAGAACGTGGTCACCTACGTAGTGGTGGTGAGCGTCGACAACAAGGATATGAAGCTCAAACCCGGCATGACCGCCAATGTCAGCATCGAGACGGCTCGCAAGGAAAACGTCCTGCGGCTCCCGGCAGCGGCCCTGCGCTTCAAGCCGAAGGAGGGCAAAGGGGGCAAAGGGACGAAGGAAGCCGCCGCTGGGTCTGCCCAAAAGCCCGCGGGAAGCGGGGAGCGTCGGATGAAGCGGGAGCAGGGCCAGCAGGTCTACATCCTCGGACCCGAGAACAAGCTGGTGGCCGTGCCCGTCAAGACGGGCGTTTCCAACGACGGCCAGGTGGAGCTCGTTGAGGGGAACCTCAAGGAAAACGACGAGGTGATTGTCGAGCAGATCTCGGCCCAGAAGAAACCGGGCGGGATGGGCGGCGGACCCATGGGACCGAGGTTCTAAATGGCCGAGGTCGTCAAGGTCACTGACGTCACCAAGGTCTACACCATGGGCGACCAGCGCGTGGAGGCGCTCAAAGGGGTCTCCTTCGCCGTGCAGCCGGGAGAGTTCGTCGCCATCATGGGAGCCTCGGGAAGCGGCAAATCCACGTGCATGAACATGCTCGGCTGCCTCGACGTGCCGACGAGTGGCGAGTACCGGCTGGAGGGGGTGAACGTGGGGGAACTCTCCCGCAACGCCCTCGCCGAAATCAGAAACCAGAAAATCGGCTTCGTCTTCCAGGGATTCAATCTCCTGGCCCGCACCACCGCCCGGGAAAACGTGGAACTCCCCCTCGTCTACGCCCGCGTGTCCGCTGCAAGCCGCCGGGAGAAGGCTCTGGCGGCTCTCTCCCAGGTGGGGCTCGCCGGGCGTGCCGACCACTACTCAAACCAGCTCTCCGGCGGCCAGCAACAACGGGTTGCCATCGCCCGGGCGCTCGTCAACGAACCGGCCATCATCATGGCCGACGAGCCCACCGGGAACCTCGATTCGAAGACCTCCATCGAGATCATGGGTATCTTCCAGCGGCTGAACCGCCAGGGGATCACCATCATCATGGTGACCCACGAGCCGGACATCGCCGCCTTCACCGGCCGGCACATCATCTTTCGCGACGGCCTCATCGTCTCCGACACCCGCAACGAGACCCCGCGCATTGCGGCCGCACCGGAGGAACAGACGCCATGACGACCCTCCTCCAAAGCCTTCTCATCGCCGTCCGGGCTCTCAGGGTGAACAAGATGCGGGCACTTCTCACCATGCTCGGCATCATCATCGGCATTGCGGCGGTCATCGCCATGGTGGCCATCGGCTCCGGGGCGAGCAAGATGATCTCCGACCAGATCGCGAGCATCGGCAGTAACCTCCTCCTCGTCATCCCCGGCTCCACCACGAGCGGCGGGCTGCGCACGGGCGCCGGCGGCACCCCCACCCTCACCTTCGACGACGCGAAGGCCATCAAGGCCGAATGTCCGTCCGTGGGCGAGGTGGCCCCCACCGTGCGGGGGAGTGCCCAAGTGGTCTATGGCAACCAGAACTGGTCCACCATCGTCATGGGGGCCACGCAGGGAATGCTGACGGTGCGTGACTGGCCCCTCGTGGCGGGAAGAAACTTCTCCCAGGGGGACATCGACGGCGCCACCAAAAACTGCCTCCTCGGCCAGACCGTGGCGGAAAACCTCTTCGGCTCGACGGATCCGGTGGGAAAGATCATCCGCATCAAGAAGATCCCCTTCACGGTCATCGGCATGCTTGAGCACAAGGGCCAGTCACCCCAGGGACAGGACCAGGACGACGTGATCTTCATCCCGCTCACCACCGGCCAGCGCAAGGTATTCGGGAGCCAATTCCCCAACACCATCGGCGCCATGATGGTACAGGCCAAAAGCGCGGATGTCCTGAAAAAAGCCGAGGAAGAGGTGATCGCCCTCCTCGACCAGCGCCACCGCATCGGCCCCGCCAAGGAGCGAGACTTCACGGTCAGAAACCTCTCCGAGATCCTGGCCGTCTCCGAGCAGTCATCCAAGGTCATGTCGCTCCTCCTCGGCGCGGTGGCCTCCATTTCCCTCATCGTCGGCGGCATCGGCATCATGAACATCATGCTCGTCTCGGTGACCGAGCGGACCCGGGAAATCGGCATCCGGATGGCAATCGGCGCCAAGCAGCGCGACATCATGCTGCAGTTTCTCACCGAAGCGGTCCTCCTCACCACGTGTGGCGGCATCATCGGCATGGGTCTCGGCGTGGCGGGCGCCATGGCGGTCTCGAAGCTCATGAAATGGCCGACCCTCATCTCGTCCGAGGCGATCCTCATCGCCTTCCTCTTTTCAGCCGGTGTCGGCGTCTTCTTCGGTTTCTACCCGGCGCGCAAGGCCGCGCTTCTCAACCCCATCGAGGCGCTGCGCTACGAATAGCCCCCAATCCCCTCGACCCGAGAGTGAGGCCCCATGGATTACATCGCCGACCTTCATGTCCATTCCCCCCATTCCCGGGCAACGAGCCGGGAGAGCACCCTTGCCGGCCTCCTCGCCTGGGCGCGGGTGAAGGGGATCCAGGTGGTCGCCACCGGCGACTTCACCCATCCCGGCTGGTTCGCCACCCTGCAGAATGAGCTGGAGCCCGCCGAACCGGGGCTCTTCCGGCTGAAGAACGAAGCGGAGATTCCCGCCCCCCTGGCCGGCGTGGCCCCATCGCCCCGCCAGGTGCGCTTCCTCCTCTCCGCCGAGGTGAGCAGCATCTACAAGCGCCACGGCGCCACCCGCAAGGTACATAACCTCCTCTACGTCCCCGACTTTGCCAGCGCCGCCCGGATAAACGCCACCCTTGCCGGCATCGGTAACATCGAATCGGACGGCCGGCCGATCCTTGGCCTCGACAGCCGCAACCTTCTGGAGATCCTCCTGGAAAAGGCTCCCGAGGGGTTCCTCGTGCCGGCCCACATCTGGACCCCGTGGTTTTCCCTCTTCGGCTCCCGCTCCGGGTTCGATGCCATCGAAGAGTGCTTCGACGATCTTACCCCTCACGTCTTCGCCCTGGAGACAGGGCTTTCCTCCGACCCGGCAATGAACCGGCTCGTCTCGGCCCTCGACCGCTTTGCCTTCATTTCCAACTCCGACTGCCACTCCCCCCAGAAGCTTGGCCGCGAAGCCAACCTCTTCTCTACCTCCCTCGATTTCTTTTCGCTCCGCGACACCATCAGGGAGAACCGGCGCGAAAGCTTCCGCGGCACCGTGGAATTTTTTCCCGAGGAAGGAAAGTACCACGCCGACGGGCATCGGGCGTGCGGGGTTTGCCTCGACCCCCACGAAACGCGCCGGCTCGGACTCCTCTGTCCCGTCTGCGGCAAACCCCTCACCGTCGGGGTGGAACATCGGGTGCTGGAACTGGCCGACCGGGAAGAGCCGCTCATGCGGGAGGATGCCCCGGAGTTTTTCAGCCTCATCCCCTTGCCCGAGGTCTTGGGCGAAATCGTCGGGGCCGGCCCTTCGTCCAAGGAGGTCGTACACCAGTACGGCCGCTGCATCGCCCGCTTCGGCTCCGAGTTCGAGCTTCTCCTCCAGACACCGGTGACCGACATCGCCTCCCATTCCCCCCTCCTGGCCGAGGCGGTAACGCGCATGCGGGAGGGGCGGGTGATCCGCCAGCCCGGTTACGACGGCGAATTCGGGGTGATCAGGGTCTTCGAAGAAGGAGAAGTGGAAAAGCTCGCCGGGCAGGGAAGCCTCTTCGGCGACGGCACGCCGCGACGCACCCGGCGAAAGAAAGAGAAAGCGCCGCTTCCGGCCGCGGGAGAAAAGGAGGCGCCAGAGTGCGCCCCGACGAAGGCAAGCGGCCCCAATCCCGAGCAGGAGGCTGCCGTCGCGGCTTCGGGCCGCCACCTCCTCGTGGCCGCAGGGCCCGGGACCGGCAAGACGTTCACCCTCGTGGCGCGGCTGGCAGCGCTCCTTGCCGCCGGGGAAGAACCGGAACGGGTGGTGGCAATCACCTTCACCACGCGGGCAGCGGAAGAGGTGGCCGAGCGGCTCGAAAGGGAGGCGGGACCCTCCGGAGAGCGGGTCTTCGTCGGCACATTCCACGCCTTTTGTCTCGGCTGGCTGCGCCGGGAGGTCCCGGGGCTCGCAGTCGTGGGACCCGAGGGGCGCGAGCGGCTCCTGAAACGGCTCTTTCCCGCCCTGTCCGCGTCGGAGCGGGGCCGTGTCGCCAACGAAATCGAGGCCTACCATCTCGGCACGGAGGCCGAAGCCGCCGTTCCCTCCGACACGGTCCGCCGCTACCTCGACGAACTTGCCCGCGCGAACGCCCTCGACCTCGAAGGGATCATCCCCTTCTTCGTGCGCTGCCTGGAGGAATCGGAGAACTTTCGCGAGCTCGTCTCCGCGAGCGTCGCCCATCTTTTCGTGGACGAGTTCCAGGACCTGAACGCCAGCCAGTTCCGGCTCGTGCAAATCCTCGGCAGGAACGCCCGGGTCTTTGCCATCGGCGACCCGGACCAGGCAATCTACGGCTTCAGGGGAAGCCACCCGGAGTACTTTTTCCGATTCGCCGCCCTCCCCGGCGTGGAGCGGCTCTCCCTTACCCGCAACTACCGCTCGGCTTCGCCAATCGTCGAGGCGGCCGGGGCGGTCATCTCCCGTAACAGTCAGGGGGCCGGCTTCTCCCTCTCCCCCCAAAATCGCGTCGAGGGGGGAATCGAGAGCCACAGTGCGACGACGCCGGCCGCGGAGGCCGAATTCATTGTCAGGCGCATCGAGGAGCTCATGGGAGGAATCGAGCACTTCTCCCACGCCTCGGGGCGGGGCGGGGATAGGGGTGCCGGCCGGGGACGAAGTTTTGCCGACTTTGCCATTCTTTTCAGGCTGGGGAAGCAGGCGGGCGAAATCGCCACGGCCCTGGAGCGACGCGGCATCCCCTTTCAGCTCGTGGGGGGTACCCCTTTCCACCTGAGTCCGGCCGTGCGTAGCGCTCACTATTTTCTCCAGGCCGCTGCGGGGCTAGCGGAGATGGATGACTGGCTCAACCTCCTGCGCGCGCTCCCCGGCGTGGGCGAGGCCACCATCGGTCGGCTGGAGGAAAAACTCCCCCTGGGTGGCGACTTTTTCGCGGCCCTTCCCGGCCTCGGTCTTCCGCCCGCCGCCGAAGCGGCCATCTCCGAGCTTTCCCACCGGTTGGAAGCCTTTCGCGTCACTTCCCGCGCTGGCGTTTCACCAGCCCTTGCCCCCCTTCTCCCCTTTCTCGCCATCGATTCCGGCTGCGACGAGACAAACCGCCTCCTGAAGTTGGCGGGAAGTTTCGGCACCGACCACGTGGCCTTCGCCCGGCATCTGCGCCGCCACGGGGCGGAAACGGTCTACGACGAGCGGGCCGAGGCAGTCTCCCTCATGACGCTCCACGCCGCCAAGGGGCTGGAGTTTCCCGTGGTCTTTCTCACCGGCCTCGAAGAGGGGCTTCTTCCCTGCACCCTCATGGGAACGACGGACGTGGAGGAGGAGCGGCGCCTTTTCTATGTGGGGATGACGCGGGCCAAGGAGCGGCTCGTCCTCACCTCCGCCGCCACCCGACCCTGGGCAGGGCCGGGTGAGAGGCAGCTCTCGCGCTTCGTGGGCGAGCTTCCCGCCCGCCTCGTAAGTCCGGCCGAAACGGGGCCCCGCAGGAAAAGCACAAGGGAGCCGGCTCAGCTGGAACTCTTCTAACAGTCTGTCGAAAACTGCTGATGTTGCCGCTCTTCACTTGCGCCGGATTTCCCCATAACATCTTCTTCTCACCTTCCCCCTCGCCCCTCGGGATTATCCCGTTAAATAACGCCAACCCGTGTCCGTTTGGTACGCACACCGCAAGACCTCATTTCCAATCATATAAATATCGGGCAGTTACAGTTGGCACCGGATGTGCTTTAGTTAACTTTCGTCATTTTCGATTCGATTCAGCTGGCACCGCGGCACATGCCGGCGGCAACGCCGCACCGGCGCAGGGATCGGGTGGGGTGAAAAAATGTCTAATTGTAAACTTGGGATCAGAGCAGGAGGGGATCGTGAAAAAGACAACTCTATACTTCGCGTGGTGTTCACTGGCCATGACGGGCCGGGCCTATGCGAATGATGGCGGGGGAACGCAAAGCCTCGCAGTTTTGCTGTTCATAACCGTAATCGTCGTCATCCTGGCTTCCCTGGCGTATAGGGAATTCGTCGCCTGGCGCTCGAGAACCAGCAAGAAAAGCATCATCATAGATGAAACGAAGGCGATGCTGGACAAGCTGAACAATGAGGCCAAGTTGAAGGCTGCGCCGGGGCCCAATACGTGTCCGAAGTGCAACAGGAGCTATGCCGAATTCGTGCTCCACTGCGAAGAATGCCGCGTCAAGCTCGTGGCTTCGGAAGCATCCTGAGGACCGTGATGCTCTGCCGACTTCGGGAATCCTGCCGCCATTCCTCCCATCACCAGACGCACGGCCAGCACGCATGTCCCCACAGTCTTCCGTCACACATGCCGGGCATCTGCGAAGCCTGCGCATCCCACCTTGACACCAACAAGCTCCTCGGAGTTTCCCGCGTCGTTCTCTACGAAGAGCAGGGG
>DATDMX010000206.1:0-3234 GCA_036518575.1 Geobacteraceae bacterium
GCCGCACATAGGTGGCAATGACCTCGAACTGGGTGAGGAGGTAGTGCCAGCGGCTGATGTCCCGGGCCGCGCTCAGGCTCCCACCCACGTCCGAAAGCAGCTTCCCGAGGGAGCTTCCGTACCACAGAACAACGCCCCCCGCGGCTGCGGCGCAGGCAGCGGCGACCGTCACAAGAAAGGCCTTTTTCCGGTGGGTCAGGGGGAAGAACATCCCTTCGTAGAGAAAGAGAGCAAACGGCAGGGTGAAAGCGTTCTCCTTGGTACGGCAGGCAAGGAGGGCCGCCACGAGAGAGCCTGCCAGGAGAAGTCCCGTTCCCGGGCTCCATAGACGCCCCGCCCTCACCTGGCCGAGACGGGCTGCAGCATAGAGTATGAGGCTCAGGAGGTACAACATGGCCGCCAACGAGGCGAACCGTTGGACGATGTAGGTGACCGCCTGGGTCTCCACAGGGTGGACGGCGAAGAGAAGGGCAGTGCCGAGAGCAACGCCCCCTGCACGGGGCACGAGCCTGCTGCCGGCAAGCCGCGGCGTGCGCAGCGTGAGGAGGGCGAAGGCGTAGACGAGGAGGGACGTCGCCAGGTGCACGGCGAGATTGACGAAGTGGAAACCGGTGACGTCGAGCCCGCCGAAGCGGTAGTTGAGGGCAAACGTCAGGTAGCCGACGAAGCGGCGCGCATTGTAGCGATAGCCGTCGGCGAGAAAGGTGGAGAGGTCCTTGATGACGGGGTTGTCGACGATGGAGGGAAAATCGTCGAATACGAAGGGGACGTGCAGCGTGTTGGCGTAGACGAGGATTCCCGCGGCAACGACGAGGAGGCAGCGGACGGAGGTGCGGGCAAAGCCCCCCCGCCCTCCGGCAGCACCGTCAGGGATGTGCATCTCGAAGCTCTTACAACGTGGCCACACTTCTCAGCTCACCACCATCCCGCCCGAGACGACGAATTTCACTGCATCCTCCACGCTCATGCCGAACTCCGTGACCTCATCTTCCCGGAAAAACAGGGCAAAGCCGGAGGTGGGGTTGGGCATGGTGGGCACGTAGACGACGAGGAGGTGCTCGCCGTCGCGGTCCACCTCGGCGGTGACGAAGCCGATCGCCCGCACTCCAGGCCGGGGCCATTCCACGAAAACCGCCCGCCGGTAGGAACTCCGCCCCTCCCGGACCACCTGGGTGAACTGCTTGCTGGAGAGATAGATGGACTTCACCAAAGGGATGCGGGAAAGGATCTGGTCCCACCAGCGCAGTATCTGCGTCCCCAGGACGTTGGTGGCAAGGAGGCCCGCCAGGTAGATGGCGATGGCGCCGGTAACCATCCCGAGGCCGGGGAAGTGAATCTCCCGATGAATGATGACACCGATGAACTCGTCGATGAAGCTGCCGAGGATGCCGTCGGCGACGTTGAAGAGAAATTTGAGGATAAACAGAGTTATCCCCAGGGGGATGACCACGAAGAAGCCGGCGACGAGCTTCCCCTTCAGGTGGTCGATGACCTTTTCCATACCGCACCTCTCACCCACGGAATCTGCCTTCACGCTGAAGATACCCGTTCAGGCAACAAAGTCAACATGTTCTCGCGGGCGAAGAGGCAAAAAAGTCAGGATGGTCGACAGCCGGCGGCAGTCGCGCAGAAACGGATAATCACCTCTTCTGCGGTTGCGAGCCCGGCAAAACCGGTGTCGATGGTGAGATGGTAGTTGAGGGCGCCTGTCCAGTCGGTACCGGTCATGGCCTCGACGAATCTGCGCCGCTCCCGGTCCGAGTCTTCCAGAAGTGCTTCCGCCTTGGCGGCCTCGCCGATGCCGTACACCGATTCCACCCGCTGGCGGCGAAACTCTTTGTCGGCGTGAAGAAACACGTTCACCACGCCAGGCTTACCCCGCAGGACGTGAAAGCCGCCGCGACCGACGATCACCGCCCCTCCCTCTTCGGACGCCTTGCGGATGATGTCGGCCTCCACGGCATAGAGGGCCTCGTCATTGACCATGCTTAAGGGGGGAGGAACGTAGCCGGCCTCCGGTATCCCGAGCGTGAGGCTGCGGGAAAAATTTTCCCAGAAGCTCGACAACCGCTCCTCCCGCTGGGCAAGACTCTCCTCCTCCACCCGGAGTTCGCGAGCGGCACGGCGAAGGATTTCCCGGTCGAGATAGCGCAGGCCAAGCCGTTTGGCCACCTGACGGCCAAGAAAGGCGCCACCGCTCCCCATTTGCCGTGAAATTGTTATGATCTGCCCACGAGGCATCACGTAGTCTCCTTTCCTGAAGGCGGATAGAAACTGCTGCGATGTCGGTATACTAACGACTTCGCCCCATTGCCGCCTGTCGCAAGAGCTCCTCGGCTTTGGGGAGGTCCTCCTCGGCGACATCTATCTGTGCTGCAGCTATCCCGGGGGGGTTCCCGGGCACGAGAAAATACTCTATTCCGCCCGCCTTGAGTAGTTTTTCGACCTTCTCCAGTTCAGCCTTGTCCTTTGCATCGTAGAAGCGCACCATGAGCTCTCTCCTTCCAGCCGGTCGATTTGTACCACAAAATTTTACCACATCTCCCGGCTGCGGCATCCCGACGCAAAGCTCTCAAGCAATATTTGACAAAGCTGCGGCTCTCCTTCTACAATGGCCACTGTAAACTGCGCCCCAGGCGACCATCACTGCCCACCGGACCTCCCATGCTCCATCTGAAAAACCTCACCAAGGAATTTGCCGGCAAACCGCTCTTCACCAACATCACCTGGCACCTGAAAAAAGGGGAACGGGTCGGCCTCGTCGGCGACAACGGCGCCGGCAAGTCGACCCTCATGCGCATCATCGCCGGCCAGGTGGAACCCTCCGCCGGGGAACTCATGTTCGCCCGCAGCGCCACGGTGGGCTATCTACCCCAGGACGGCATCGTGACCCGCGGCAAATCCCTCTTTGCCGAAGCGCTCGGGGCGCTGACCGAGCTTCAGGCCATCGAACGGGAACTGGCGGAGCTGACGGAAAAGCTCAGCGCGGCAGCCGCGAATGACCCGGGCCATGACGACCTCCTTTCCCGCTACGGCCACCTCCAGGAAGAATTCCGTCTGAGGGGGGGATATGCCATGGAGGCGGAGGTGGGCAATGTGCTGGCCGGCCTCGGCTTCTCCCCCGCCGACTGGGAACGGGATTGCGGCGAATTTTCCGGCGGCTGGCAGATGCGTATCGCTCTCGCCAAGCTCCTCGTCGGCAAGCCGAACGTCCTCCTCCTCGACGAGCCGACG
>DATDMX010000207.1:0-5384 GCA_036518575.1 Geobacteraceae bacterium
TCGGCGGTTGCAATGGAGCCGGACTTGAAGCCGGCGGAAAAGAAATGCTGGCGCGGAGTTATGAGGAGAGCGAGGAGAAACGCGGTCACCACGAGAAGGATAAAGCGCCAGCGCTTCTCATTCTTGTCGGTGGAGTACTTCACCAGGAGGGAATCGAAGAAGTGGTTTGCAACGATCAACAGAGACGTACTCTGCTTTTTCTCTTTATCGCCGCTGTCAGTGGGCATGCTCGGATTGGTCCCGTGATACTGTTTCACCTGCCTGGCGGGCAGAATATCGTGAAATAATGTAAAGATTTCAATATAAACCTATCGCCGGATACTGTCAACTCAAACCATTCCCGCAGTCCGTCCCCTCCCCTGCAGGTTAAAAACTCCTTCCCTTTTCAGCTCAGTGTGCTATATATTTGTCGGTTTGTCCAGGGTCCGGGACCCGACACCATATTTTCTTGCAAGGGGGCGATTGATGAGTCAGATTACCGATGTGTATGCCAGGGAAATCCTCGATTCGCGGGGAAATCCGACCCTCGAAGTCGAGGTTTTCCTTGATTCGGGAGTGATGGGCAGGGCTGCAGTGCCTTCCGGGGCTTCGACCGGCGAGCGTGAGGCTCTGGAACTGCGCGACGGCGACAAGAGCCGCTACCTCGGCAAAGGGGTGCAGAAGGCGGTCGACCACGTCAACAGCAAGATTGCCGACGAAGTCATCGGCATGGAAGCGACCGACCAGGTCGGCATCGACCGCAAAATGCTCGCACTGGACGGCACCGAGTACAAGAGCAACCTCGGCGCCAACGCCATCCTCGGCGTGTCCCTTGCCGTGGCTAAGGCAGCGGCCGAAGAAGTGGGGCTCTCCCTCTACCAGTACATCGGGGGCTGCAACGCGAAGGAACTGCCTCTGCCAATGATGAACATCATCAACGGCGGCGCCCACGCCGACAATAACGTGGACATCCAGGAATTCATGATCATGCCCGCTGGCGCCAAGAACTTCGCCGAAGCGCTGCGCATGGGCGCCGAAATTTTCCACGCCCTTAAGGCAGTTCTGAAGGCCAAGGGCTACAACACGGCCGTTGGCGACGAAGGCGGTTTCGCCCCCAACCTCAAGTCCAACGAGGAGGCGCTCGAAGTCATCGTGGAAGCCATCGGCAAGGCCGGCTACAAGCCGGGTGAGGACGTGCTCCTGGCCCTGGACGTCGCTTCCTCCGAGCTGTTCAAGGACGGCGTCTACACCCTGGAGAACGAGACCCAGCCCAAGAAGACCCCGGCCCAGATGGTGGACTTCTACGAGAACCTCGTCAACAAGTACCCCATCATCTCCATCGAGGACGGCATGGCGGAGAACGACTGGGAGGGCTGGAAGCTCATGACCGACCGCCTCGGCAAGCGGATCCAGATCGTCGGCGACGACCTCTTCGTCACCAACCCCCGCATCCTCAAAGAGGGGATTCAGAAAGGAATCGCCAACTCCATCCTCATCAAGCTGAACCAGATCGGGACGCTCACCGAGACCCTCGACGCCATCGAGATGGCTAAGCGGGCGGGTTATACCACGGTCATCTCCCACCGCAGCGGCGAGACCGAGGACACCACTCTGGCCGATCTGTCGGTGGCGGTAAATGCCGGCCAGATCAAGACCGGCTCGCTCTGCCGCACCGACCGAGTCTGCAAGTACAACCAGCTCCTGCGCATCGAAGACGAGCTGGACGACTCGGCGATCTTCAGGGGCAAAGAGGTTTTCTACAACCTGAAGAAGTAGCTTGTTGTCGCATACAAACACGGAGAAAGAGGCGGGATTACCTGCCTCTTTCTTTTTCTACCGTTTCCCGATAACGAATCCGTCCAAGCACCAGAAAGAGAGAAGCCTGCCATGCGTTTGTCCACCAAGACCGTGTCACCGCTCATTTTCGCGATCCTCGCCCTGACCCTGTCCGGCTGTTCCGGCGCGAAACCCTTCCTGGCGGCCGAACCACCCGGCGCTGCCCCATTCCGCACCGAGCTCAAGAAGGAGATGTCCACCCTCAACGTGGCGGTGGAGGCGACCTCGGGTGAACTCGCCGCAGCCCTCAACCAGGCCGTCCCATCCTCCCTTTACCGGGGGGCCACCGGCATCAGCGGTCTCTCGGCGGACATTTCCCGCAACGGCCCCATTGCCGTCAGTGCGGCCGACAACTACCTCTATCTCACCGTCCCCCTGTCCATGTCGCTCAACTACAGCTTCTTCAAGACCCCGCCCACCACCTTCAAGCTGAAGTTCAAGACGGCGGTGAGGGTTACCCCCGACTGGAAGCTCACTACCGAAATCTACTACATGGGGCTGAGTGACCTCTTCGCGGAAGAACTGAGAGTCGGCCCCCTCGCCATCAAGCCGCGCAGCGTTGTGGAAGGGATGACCCAACCGGTACAGAAAACGCTTTCCGACATGGTGAGCAGAAAAATTAACGACAAGTTCCCCCTGCGACCCCAGGTGGAAAACGCCTGGAAAGCGGCCCAGAAGCCTGTGCTCCTCGACAGGAACTATAACGCCTGGCTCAGGATTTCGCCGCGCGATGTCATGCTCTACCCGCCCTCGGCGCAGAACAACCGGGTGAAGATGAGTCTCGGCCTCACGTCGATGGCCGAAGTGGTGGTGGGGTCCGAGCCGTCTGCCGCACCACACACCCCCCTTCCCAATCTCAAGGTGGTGAACGCGATGGACAAGAATTTCCGCATCGCGGTGAATACCGACCTCTACTACCGGGACATCGTCGCCATCGCCTCGCCCCTCATTCTCGGCAAGGATTTCGGCTCCGAGGGGAAGAGCGTGATTCTCAAAGCCTTCGACGTGTACGGCAACGGTGAGCGGCTGATCGTCAAGGTGGAAACGAAGGGGTCACTCGACGGGGTCTTCTACCTGACCTGCAAACCGCTCTTTAACCCGCAGACCAATGTTTTCTCAGTGGAGGATGTGGATTTCGACATGAATACGGAGAGTCTCCTTCTCACCTCGGCTGACTGGTTCCTCCATGGGACCATCAGGGACATGATCCGCGAAAAGCTCAACGTCAACCTGAGCGAGCGAGTGGAGCAGGCCCGCGACATGGCCCGCAAGGCGGTGGCCCGCGTGAAGCTCGCCGACCATGTCTTCCTCAAGGGAAACGTTGCCTCCGTGAAGCTCCACGACGTCCTCGTGCAAAAGGACAAAATATCCATTCAGGTCTACTCCGAAGGAGACACAGCCCTCGTTTTCCAGTGACGGACGTTCTCACTGAGAACCGCCCCTGACGTGAGGGGGGCGGTCTCATCTCACCATTGCCAGAGAGTGGTTTACGCTCTGCCTCTCACCGCTGCACGCACAAAAGAAAAGAGCCTACGTGGTCGCAGGCTCTATTCTTCATTCTAAGCTTTCGGGAACACATCCCGATGCTTTCGTTATTAATTGTTACCGGTGTAGACCGATCCTCTTGATCGCGTTCCTGAATGCCTTGGTTCCCCTCTTCAGGAGCCGATTCATTCTCTTTTTCACCGCTCTCATGTCGGCACCTCCCTTCGGGCTACTCCTCTACATATTTTATTTTACCTCGTTTTGAATACCGATTTCAATCCCTTCGCACACCGTCCGCTAGTCTCTCTCCCATCAAGGGCCGTCGGGGAGACGTCAGCGCCGCTGACGACCGCGTCCGCCACGGGATGGGGGGCTCGCTTTGGGCTTCTGCGGCCGGGCCTCGCTGACGATGAGCACGCGATCGATGAGGAGAGCGCCGTCGAGGGTCTCAATCGCTTCCTTTGCCTCGTCAATCGTTGCCATTCCCACGAACGCACACCCTTTGAACTGGCCGCTCACCGGATCGGTGATCATGTGGACCGACGTCACGGTCCCCGCCACGGCGAAGAGCCTCCTGATGTCAGCTTCCGTGGCTTTGGCCGATATATGGCGCACGTACAGTTCTTTTCTCACGGGCAGCCTCCTCTCTTCTCAGTAGACGATGTTTCGCTTCGGCGCGGTCCCCGCCAAGATCTGAGCGAAGGCTTTCCCCTGATCGGCGTTGATGAGGAGATAGCGGGGGAGTTTCGTGACGCTCTCGGCCGGCGTGGCATGGCGCCGCTCGATGGTGAAGGTCGTCACGTAGCCGGCAGCCTGGGCCCGCCGCAAAAGGTCGTCATCATAGATACCGAACGGCCAGGCGAGCATGTCCACCTTAACGCCCAGTTCCTTCTCGATGCGCGCCTTGGATTTCGTGAGCTGCATGGTGACCGATTTGTCGAATTCCGCCGGCGTCATCTTCTTCCGGTCTTTTTTGAAATTGGGATGCCAGTAGGTGTGGGACTGGAAATCGAAAAGTCCCGTTTTCTTGAGCTCCCGCAGCTGGTCCCAGGTCATGGCGTATTTGGCGTTGGAGATCGCCGAGGGGTAGACGAAGACCGTCACCGGAACGTTATACTTCTTCGCGAGGGGGAGCATATCGCTGTAGACCGACTTGTGGGCATCGTCCTCGACGATTACAACCGATTTGGGGCCCGGAGCCGGCCCTTTCTTGAGATACCAGTCCACGAGGGTCTTCAGGGGGATAACCTTGTAGCCGTTGTCGCGCAGATACTTCAGGTGTTCCTCAAACACCGAGGTCTTCATGGTCATGCCGTCAGCCACGGTGGGACCAAGACGATGGTAGAGGAGAATCGGAACGTTCACCCCCTGAGAGAGCGCCGGGGAGTTCTTTTTCAGTTCCTGGGATGCGGCAGCGGCAAGGGATGAAGCAAGACAGAGGACAACGAGGGCAAAACAGAGGATACGGCGGATCATCAACTAACAACCTCCATGTGGAAATCTGGGCGGTGACGCGAGGCGTCACCGCGGCGGTATTGTAACAGAATGACCGAGAAAGGAAACGATTTTTCGTGCCGGTTTATTACTTGAGGCCATTGTCTTCCAGAAAATCGGCCAGCACCTTGACGAATTCAATCGGTTTTTCCCACATGGGCGAGTGGCCGCAGCGGGCCATGACGGTGATCTTGCTCTTGGGCAGGACGTCGCTCAAGACGACCGCCTGATCGAAGGTCCCGAAGGGGTCGTGGGTCCCCACGATAATGAGGGTCGGTGTCTTGATGGCGGCATACTCCTCACGGGAGATGGGGGGGGACGCATAGAGGGTTTCAAGGGTCCCACGCAACGCAGGGTTTGTGGCAAGAAGCGCTGTTTCAACGAAATTGTCCAGATCTTCCAGAGTAACATTGAGGGCGTCGAAATAGCGGGGAACGGCTGCCTCGAAAAGTGCGCGATTCTCCTCCTTCGTACCGTAACGGGAAATGCTCTCGCGCACGTCGTCGTCCAGTCCCTTTGGGGGTAAGGCCGCAGCGCCGCTGCTCGTCAGCACCAGGGCAAGGACGCGGTCCGGGTAGCGGACGGCAAAA
>DATDMX010000208.1:0-9166 GCA_036518575.1 Geobacteraceae bacterium
GGTGAGGCCGAAGATCCCCGGCACGTACGAGATGCTGCCGAGGATGACCCGGCGATGCTCGCAGGAGAAGCGCTGCTCGTCCTTGTTGGGACAGATGCAGTTACCTTTGCAGCCGGCGTCCTTCACCTCCTGCTCCCGGTACTCCTCGGTGGAGAAGACGACTTTTACCCCGCTGCTGATCCCCTGCTTCTTCAGGAGTTTTCGCACCGAGCGAGCCATGCGACACTTGTGGGTGGCGGAAATATCGGCCACCTGGATTTTCGTCGGGTCGAGCTTTGCCGCGGCTCCCATGCTGGAAATGATGGGGATGCCCCGCTCCTTGCAGCTCTTGATAAGGTGGAGCTTGCTCGTGATGTGGTCGATGGCGTCCACCACGTAATCATAGCCGGGAGAGAGGAGGAAATCGCTGTTTTCAGCCGCGTAGAAATCCTTGTAGGGGACGATGTTGGCCTGGGGGTTGATGAGTCGCAGGCGTTCCGCCATCACCTGGGCCTTGGCCTTGCCCACCGTGCCGTCCATGGCATGGAGCTGGCGGTTGACGTTGGTGAGGCAGATGTCGTCGAAGTCGACCAGAGCAAGCCGGCCAATCCCTGCGCGACAAAGGGCCTCGGCTGCATAAGCGCCGACGCCGCCGAGGCCGAAAATGGCAACGGAGCTCTGTCCGAGTTTTTCAAGGCCTGTCGGCCCGACGAGGAGCTCGGTGCGGGAGAAACGATGGAGTGACATGGTGTACCTCTCGGATAGATCGTTAGGTTATTCCAGGTGAAACAGCCGCTCGGCGTTGGCGGTGGTAGCTGCCGCCACCTCTGCCGGGCTGATACCTCTGATGTCGGCGACCTTAAGGGCTATCTCCGCCAGAAACGCCGGCTCGTTCGGTTGCCCGCGGTGCGGCTCGGGCGTCATGTCCGGAGAATCGGTTTCGAGGAGGAGCCGGTCGAGGTGCAGTTGTCGCACCACTTCCACGGGGCGGACAGCGTTTTCGTAGGTGACCGTTCCCGCGACTGATAGGTACAATCCGAGTCCCGGGCACTCCCGGGCGATTTCCAGGCTCCCGGAGAAGGCGTGCATCACGCCCCCCACCCGTTCCGCCTGCTCCTCGCGGAGGATCCGGAAGAGGTCCGCAAAGGCCCGGCGGCAGTGAATGAGGACCGGCAGGCCATGGGCGATGGCAAGGCGAAGCTGGGCGCGGAAAGATTCCTGCTGGACCGTGCGTGACACATTGGCATACGTGTAGTCGAGGCCGATTTCACCGACGGCCACGGCGTGCGGGAGATAGCGCGCCAACTCGTCGAGAAGTGCCGGCGTAAAGAGAGAGGCATGCAGCGGGTGCAGGCCGAAGGCGCCATGGACACTTTGCTCCCGTCGGGCCAGGGAGGCGATCCGGGGCCATCCTTCCGGCCCGACCCCGGGGACCACAAACCGCTCTACCCCGGCCCGGGCAGCGGCGGTGAATACCTCCGGCAGGCGGTCGGCAAGGAGAGGGTCGTCCAGGTGGCAATGGCTGTCGATGAACACGGAGTCCTCTAGGTAGTTTCCGTCCTGGCGGTGTCAATCTGCAGGCTTGCTTGTGCGGCGTACCGACGTACGCCTCCGCGCAAGCCTTTGATTTTCTAGCCATGACGAAAAATTCCTCGTTTCCGATTCGGAAACCGCTCGTGTCTCCTCCGGAGTTTCCGGATGAGACACGAGGTGACGGCGGAGCGCTGTTATCACTCGAATGTACCACCAGCGTGCAAAAAAAAGGAAGAGGTTTCTCTTTGTCCACAAAGGGGGTTGGCACTGGCGTGCGTTCGCGTTATACTCCCGCGCAGCTCCCATCTCGTCACTGCGGAGGCGTTTATGGCCAAGACCAGTTTCGGCTCCATTGCCGACTCCCTCTCCCTTCTCATGCTGCGCATACCCCTCGGCATCATCTTCATGGCCCACGGCTCCCAGAAGCTCTTCGGCCTGTTTGGCGGCCAGGGGGTGAGCGGTACGCTCAGGACGTTCGAGGAAAAGCTCGGTATCCCGCCCATCTTTACCATCCTGGCCATGCTGGCCGAGTTCGGCGGTGGTGTTGGGGTCCTCACCGGCTGTCTCACGCGCCTCTCCGCGGCGGGAATCGCGTGCGTTATGGGGGTCGCCATCTACAAGGTTCACTGGGCAAACGGTCTGTTCCTCAACGGGGCCTGCGTCCCCGGCAAGGGGCATGGCTTCGAGTATCCACTTGCGCTTCTCGGCATGGCGCTCTGTCTCGTCCTCTCGGGGGGCGGCAGGTGGGCCGCAGACCGCTTCATCTGGAAGCGTTGAGGCGCCCATCTGCCGGCCATCTTCGGCCGATCCTCAATCGCCGGATCCTCAACGTAGCTTGGCTCACGTCTGCGGTTCGGCTCAATCGGAAGCGACCAAGCCTGACCGAAATCTGGGCGCCACCCTGCGACACCGCGCCAACTTTTCTGTTGCTCTTTTTCGGCCGAAAATGTAAAGATAATTCTTGTACTTCGGAAGGCGAAGATACCAATCTTCGCCTTTTGTTTGTCCGGAAACCGGGCAGGAATGGACGCCAAGGAGTTGGAGCAGTGAATAAGTACAATCAAGCAGAAATCGACCGTCGCCGTACCTTTGCCATCATTAGCCACCCGGACGCAGGCAAGACCACCATCACCGAAAAACTGCTCCTGTTCGGCGGCGCCATCCAGCAGGCCGGCGAGGTGCGTGCCCGCAAGGCCGCTCGCCATGCCACTTCGGACTGGATGGAGATGGAAAAGCAGCGCGGTATCTCCGTCACCTCGTCGGTGATGAAGTTCACCTACAACGACTACGAGGTGAACCTTCTCGACACCCCGGGACATAATGATTTTTCCGAGGACACCTACCGTGTTCTGACGGCCGTCGACTCGGCCCTCATGGTAATCGACTCGGTGAAGGGGGTGGAGAGCCAGACGAAGAAGCTCCTCGAAGTCTGCCGGCTGCGGCATACTCCCATCATGACCTTCATCAACAAGCTCGACCGCGAAGGGCGCGAGCCGCTTGAGCTCATCGACGAGATCGAGAACGTCCTCGATATCCAGTGCGCCCCCATGACCTGGCCGATCGGGATGGGAAAACGCTTCCGCGGCACCTACCACCTCTACTCCAAGGAGCTTACCTTCTTCGATCCCGCGGCCGACCGGGGGACCGGCGAGGTCGTGACCGTGCAGGGGCTGGACGATCCGCGCCTCGACGAGCTCTTGGGGTCACAGGTGGACGAGCTCAGAGCCGACGTGGAGCTCCTGGAAGGCGCGGCCCATCCCTTCGAGGAAGAAGCCTTCCTGGCTGGCCTCCAGACGCCCGTTTTCTTCGGGAGCGCCATCAACACCTTCGGCGTGCAGCAGCTTCTGGATACCTTTGTCCGCCATGCCCCGGCGCCCCTTGCCCGCGAGACCCTCACCCGCACCGTTTCTCCCTATGAGGAGCCATTTTCCGGCTTCGTTTTCAAGATCCAGGCGAACATGGACCCGGCCCACCGGGACCGGATCGCCTTCTTCCGGATCTGTTCCGGAAAATTCACCCGCGGCATGAAGGTCAAGCACAGCCGGCTCGGCCGCGACGTCCAGATCGCCAACGCCACCATCTTCATGGCCCAGGACCGCACCAACGTGGACGAGGCGTTTCCCGGCGACATCATCGGCATCCACAACCACGGCACCATCAAGATCGGCGACACCTTCACGCAGGGGGAGGAGCTCAAGTATACCGGCATTCCCAACTTCGCTCCCGAACACTTCAGGAAGGTGAGGCTTCTCGATCCCATGAAATCGAAGGCGCTGGAGAAAGGGCTCACCCAACTTGCCGAGGAGGGGACTACCCAGGTCTTCCGTCCGCTCATGGGAAGCGACTGGATCGTGGGGGCGGTCGGCCTTCTCCAGTTCGACGTGGTCATGCACCGTCTCCAGTACGAGTACAACGTCAAGGCCACCTATGAGCCCGTCTCCTACGTCACTGCCCGCTGGGTGACCGGAGAGAAGAAGAAGCTGGACGACTTCCAGAAAAAGGAAGTGATGCACCTCTACAACGACGGTGAGGGAAACCTCGCCTACCTGGCGGGCTCCCAGTGGCGTCTCGACAACGTCATGGAGAACTGGAAGGAGCTTTCCTTCCATGCCACGCGGGAGCACAGTTAATCCTTCTCACCTTCTTCTGTGTCCAAAAAGAAACCGGAGCGGCCAGTACATTGGCCCTCCGGTTTTTTTGTCCTTTCGTCCCGCCTACCCGACGTTCACGCCTCAACGGTCAGCTTTTTCGCCGTCATCATGCCCGCCACCTTCGCCATACTGGCTGTGAAGCCTGACGGGGGCACCCTGGCGGCGAAGCCGAAGATTCAGCATTTCCACCATCACGGAAAAAGCCATGGCGAAATAAATGTAGCCTTTCGGGATATGCATGTCGAGGCCGTCGCCGATGAGTGCCACGCCGATCAGGAGGAGAAAGGAGAGCGCCAGCATTTTCACGGTGGGATGCCGCTCGACGAAGGCGCTGATTTTCCCTGAAAAGAGCATCATGAAGCCGACCGCCATGACGACCGCGGCCACCATTACTCCGAGCCGGTTGGCCATCCCGAGGGCGGTAATGATGGAGTCGAGGGAAAAGACGATGTCCAGGAGGAGTATCTGGACGATGACTGCGGCAAACGATGTCCCGGTCCGGACGGCGGCGCTTTGTTCCTCGCCTTCGAGCTTCTCGTGAATCTCCATGGTGCTCTTCCAGAGGAGAAAGAGTCCTCCCGAAATGAGGATTAAGTCCCGCCCGGAGATCTCCCTTCCGAGGACGGAAAAGAGGGGCTCCGTAAGACCCATGAGCCAGGTGAGGGAAAAGAGGAGCGCGATCCTGATGAACATCGCGAGGCCCAGGCCCGTTATTCTTGCCCTCTCCTGCTGGCTGGCGGGAAGCTTTCCCGCCTGGATGGAGATGAAGATGATGTTGTCGATGCCGAGTACGATTTCCAGCGCAGTGAGGGTCACAAGCGCCAGCCATGTGTTGGGGTCGGTGAGCCACTCCATGGCGATGCCTCCTTGGTGAGAGCGTGATGGTGTTTACTGTGGCACGCCACCCCGGGCCATTGCCTCCAGGCGTGCGATGCGTTCCTCCATGGGAGGATGGGTCGAGAAAAGCTTGAGCAGTGACCCTCCCGTGAGGGGGCTGACGATGAAGAGGTGGGCCGTGGCAGGACGCGCCTCGGTCATGGGGAGCATCTGCGAGGCGTTGTGGAGCTTGCGCAGTGCGTTTGCAAGTGCCAGCGGTCTGCCACAGATTTTCGCCCCCGACTCGTCGGCCAGGTACTCGCGGGAGCGGGAAACCGCCATCTGAATGAGCATGGCAGCCATAGGGGCAACGATTGCCATGACGAGGGAGCCGACGAGACCGCCTCCGCCCTCCTCTTCGTCGTGTCTGCCCGCACCGAGCAATGCTCCCCACTGCAGCATGTTTCCCAGCATGGAGATGGCCCCGGCAAAGGTGGCGGCGATGGTGCCGACCAGGATGTCGCGGTTCCGGACGTGGGCCAGTTCGTGGGCCATGACACCTTCCAGTTCTTCAGGGGAGAGGATGCGCAGGATGCCTTCGGTGGCGGCAACCGCAGCGTGGCCGGGGTTACGGCCGGTGGCGAAGGCGTTGGGTGAGTCCGAGGGAATGATGAAGACTCGCGGCATGGGTAGCCCCGCCTGGAGGGCGAGACGCCGCACCATGCCATAGAAGGCGGGGTGATCGTGTTCGGCGATTTTCTGTGCGCCATACATGGCGAGGACGATTCTATCGGAAAACCAGTAAGAGAAGAAATTCATGGCTGCGGCCATGAGGAAGGCGAAAACCATCCCGGATTTGCCGCCAAGGGCGCTTCCCATGAGAACCATGAGTACGGTGAGGAAGGAGAGGAGAAGAGTTGTCTTGAGTCGATTCATAGTCATTACCTCCGACGAGTGGGTTGACGCGGAGGGTAACAAAAAAGACCTTTACCCTCCGCGTGAATACGCTTCAGATAAAGGTCTTGTCGACAGAATCCTGCCCCGGTCCCGGGCCTTGCGGCCGTATTGACGGAATTCGGGTCGGCCTTGTGGGGTGGCCGATGACTACTCCCCTTTACGAAAAAATAGGATAGGTTTTCCTGGCATTTCTGTCAACCATTTTCTGCCAAGCCTGAATATCAAAAGCGGGGTCGAAGGCCTAGAGAGGCGGTTTCTCGCTTACGACACCGCTTTAGCCCGGGGCAGTATGTATTAGTCACACAATTAAAGTAAATGAATTAGACATATAATAATAAGATACAAATAACACTATATTTATTTAATGAATCAAGGGCCGGCACCTTTGTTGTTAAAACAAGAACTTGTCACCCTGATAGTGATAATAAAAGAGCGTTTAAAGTCTAGGTAGGCGTGTTTTGTTATGAGCGGGAAAGTGCTCTCGCTATTGAGAGTAACTGAATCATTAATGTCGCAAAGCAGACAGTATTAACGTTGCCTTATGTCAGTTAAATGGCGGGATGTGCGTCAATCCGCCGCATCGATTAGGTGAATTCGCTGCCGACTATTTGTTCATTACGAATTACCGCACGCAGAGGGAGAGAAGGAAATAGGGAAGTACTCCCGGGATATGCTTCAAGTACAGATATTTTGTTAATGCACGGTTGCCAGTAATGCATACACATTAAGAGGGAGGTCCAATGATGCGCGCAAAGGGATCGGGTACATTGTTATCGGACATGAGCGGTCGGGCGACACTGCTGGGGGTATTGGTAACCCTGTTGCTGACGTATGGCTTTCTGGCGCTGTTCGGGGCGCAGAAGGCGAATGCCTGGCTTGGCAAGAGTGCCACAGCTTCATGTCTTAGTGGCTCTAACTGCCATTATAACAGCGGGATACAAATCAGTGGTGCCAACATATACACGTCTGTAAACGGTGTGGCGGGAACCACCGGTTCCGTTGCTCAAGGAGGCACCTTTGAAGTGTCGTGGATTTATACCGGTGTGAATGGAGGCAAGATTGACGACGGTCCCTTAATTGCAATCCAAGATACGTTGGTGGGAGGGGCTGCAGCCCAGCAGGCTCCCCAGGCCGGTACTATCACGAATCCGGCGTTCACCGGCGCAACGTGGAATGCTGCTGGCAAATGGAACGCCGCTGATGGTGTGGGCTGGTACGCCAACAAGTACACGGATGCCAATCTCGGCACTGGTTATACCGGTTTCTCCATCAATTACGCCGGTACCGCATGGGACAGCGGAACGGCGGGGCATGAAGCCGAGGACGACGGGTTGGTTAACGATCAGGATGGTACGCCTAGTGCCATGGGGACGAACGCCCGCATCACCGTGCCGGCAAGCACAGCCACAGGCAACTACACCGTCAAGGTTTATGGCGTCGGTCATCAAAGTTCCACCAAAGCCTTTGTAATGGCAACGATCACCATTACTGTTACGCCCGCCCCAACGATTACCTCAACGAGCCCCGCCAGCCGTGGACAGGGGGCCACCAGCCAGAACATCACCATCAACGGCACCGGCTTTCAGTCCGGGGCAACGGTCGTATTCAACGCAACCGGTATTACTGAAAACGGCGCTGCAACTTATGGAAGTGCCACGCAGTTGACCCAGAATATCACAGTTGCGAGCAATGCCACCACCGGCCTCGGGACGGTAACGGTGACAAACCCCGATGGTTCTTCCGCGACCGCCAGTGTCTTTACCGTCAACGCCGGACCGACGGTAACCTCCACCTCCCCGACGTCAATGACTCAGGGGACTGGTCCGACAACGGTGACTATTACAGGTACCGGCTTTCAGTCCGGTGCGACGGTCGCCTTCAGCGGGACTGGCATCACGCTCGGCAGCGTAACCTATGTCAATGCCACTACCCTTACGGTTCCGGTCACTGTCGCGGCAGGCGCGACAGTTGGGGCGCGTAACGTTACCGTCACCAATCCGGATGCCGGGACCGGCACCGGGACCGGCGTATTTTCGGTTACCTCAAATCTGACTTCCACAACGACCACGGTATCCAATCCGTCAGCAATTACATATGGCCAAAACGCGAGCTTCACTGCGACAGTGTCTCCGTCAGCGGCAACAGGCACCGTGCAGTTCAAGGTCGACGGCACCAACGTCAGCAGCCCGGTTACGCTAAGTGGCGGCAGTGCGACCTTGACGGGAGTCAGCGGCCTCTCCGCCGGCAGTCACACCGTGACTGCGGTGTACAGCGGCGATGCCACCTATGCCAGCAGTACATCGCCAGGCGCGTCGCAGACGGTCAACAAGGCGACGCCGACTCTCTCGGTCACGAACTCGCCCGTTACCTATGACGGCACGGCCAAATCGGCCAACGTCAACGGTTCGGTAGCCGGTACCGTCAGCAACATCCTGACGGGCGGCGCAGCGAGCCAGACCAATGCCGGCACCTATGCGGTCACGGCCAACTTCACGCCCACCGACACCACCAACTACACTACTCTTACTGGCGCCTCGGCCGGCAACTTCGTGATCAGCCAGGCCATGCCGACTGCCTCCATCACCAATAGCCCCGTCGTCTACAATGGTTCTGCCCAGACCGCAACGGTCGCTTGTACGGGCGGCGGCACCGCTACTCTTGCCAGCGGCGGCACGGGCACCAACGCCGGCTCATATCCTGCCACGGTCAACTGCGCAGCCAGCACCAACTACACCGCAGCCAGTGGTCTTTCCGCCGGGAGCTTCGTCATCAATAAGGCGACGCCGACTGCCTCGGTAACCAACTCACCGCAAACCTATGACGGCAGCGCCAAGATCGTGGCAGTCTCCTGCCTGGGCGGCGGCACCGTCAGTAACATTACTCCCGCGTCCCAGACCAATGCCGGCAGCTATCCGGTCACGGCTGACTGCGCGGCCAGCACCAACTACAATGCTGCTACCGGCCTCTCCGCCGGTAACTTCTTGATCAACGCTGCTACGCCGACCGCCTCCATCACCAATAGCCCCGTTATCTACAACGGCTCGGTCCAGACCGCCACGGTCGCCTGTTTGGGCGGTGGCACCGCCACTCTCGCCAGCGGCGGTACGGGCACCAACGCCGGCTCATATCCTGCCACGGTCAACTGCGCAGCCAGCACCAACTACACCGCAGCCAGTGGTCTTTCCGCCGGGAGCTTCGTCATCAATAAGGCGACGCCGACTGCCTCGGTA
>DATDMX010000209.1:0-3414 GCA_036518575.1 Geobacteraceae bacterium
CATCAACGAGTTCGTGGAAAGATTGCACACTTCCATCAAAACGGCTAAGCCCTGGGTCAAGTTCGGTATCAGCCCGTTTGGGATTTGGCGTCCAGGCAACCCACCTCAAGTCCAAGGATTTGATTCTTATGCAAAACTCTACGCGGACTCCCGGAAGTGGCTGGCCAACGGTTGGGTCGATTATTTCAGCCCGCAACTCTATTGGGCCATCGACGCGCCCGAGCAACGATTCCCCGTGTTGCTCAAATGGTGGACGGATCAGAATCCTCGAAATCGGCTGCTGGTTCCGGGCTTGGCCTCCAATAAAGCGGCAGGTCCGTGGACAACCAGCGAGATTCTGGAACAGATCCGAATAGGCCGGCAGCAGGATGGAGTAAACGGCCAGATCCATTGGAACATGAGCGCATTGCTGAAAAACAGTGCCTTGGCTGGCGCCCTCCAGCGAGGCCCGTATGCAGAACCGGCCCTCGTTCCGGGTTGCACATGGGTGCGGCGTTCGGTTCCAGAGAAGCCATTAGTTTCAGCAACTCAAGATGGCAAGAGCACGTCTATTACATTTAAACCGGGGGATTCGGAACCAGTCGGTGTCTGGTTGCTGCAAACTCGCTCTGGGGGAGCCTGGCAAAACAACGTTCTGCCACGCGAACGACGAACTTTTACTTTCGATTCTGCGCCACCAGACGCAATTGCTGTTTCTGCAGTGGATCGTTATGGAAACGTCAGCCGACCAGCGACGTTGGCGCGGCAGAGCACGCCAAATTAGCAACATGGCAAAGAAGCTTCGACACAACCAGGTGGTCGTGGTTTCCCTCTCCTCCTTTGGAGGAGAGGGCCAGGGTGAGGAGGCAGTTCGTATCGATGCTTGGTTGTCGGCGTACTAGTGGTAAAGCTCCGCGCCTTCCTTTCGAAATTCACCAGCCTTTTCCTGCAGGCCTTTATCGATCGCCGCGTCAGTGGCGATACCTTGCTCCTCAGCATATTTGCGAACGTCTTCCGTGATCTTCATCGAACAGAAATGCGGCCCGCACATGCTGCAGAAATGGGCAACCTTCGCGCTGTCCTGAGGGAGAGTCTCGTCATGAAATTCACGCGCGGTCTCCGGGTCCAGGCTAAGGTGGAATTGATCTTCCCAACGAAATTCGAAACGTGCTTTGCTTAAGGCATCGTCACGGTGGCGAGCGGAAGGATGCCCCTTGGCGAGATCGGCGGCATGCGCCGCGATTTTGTAAGCGATCACACCGTCCTTGACGTCTTTCTTGTTCGGCAATCCGAGATGTTCTTTCGGCGTCACATAACAGAGCATGGCGCACCCGTACCAACCAATCATCGCAGCCCCAATGGCGCTGGTGATGTGGTCGTAGCCCGGCGCGATATCCGTCGTAAGCGGCCCAAGAGTATAGAACGGAGCCTCGGCGCACCACTCGAGCTGCTTGTCCATGTTCTCCTTGATGAGGTGCATCGGGATGTGCCCCGGTCCCTCGTTCATCACCTGCACCCCGTGCTCCCACGCGATCCGGGTGAGCTCGCCCTGGGTCCGGAGCTCGGCGAACTGGGCCTCGTCGTTGGCGTCGGCGATGCTGCCGGGTCGCAGCCCGTCACCCAGCGAAAAGGACACGTCGTACGCCGCCATGATCTCGCAGATCTCGCGGAACCGGGTATACAGGAAGCTTTCCTGGTGGTGGGCCAGGCACCACTTGGCCATGATCGAGCCGCCCCGGCTCACGATGCCGGTCACCCGATTGGCCGTCAGCGGCACGTAGCGCAGCAGCACGCCGGCATGGACGGTGAAGTAGTCCACCCCCTGCTCCGCCTGCTCGATCAGCGTGTCGCGATAGATCTCCCAGGTGAGGTCCTCCGCCACGCCGCCCGCCTTCTCGAGTGCCTGGTAGATCGGCACGGTCCCGATCGGTACCGGCGAGTTGCGGACGATCCACTCCCGCGTCTCGTGGATGTCGGCGCCGGTGGAAAGATCCATTACGGTGTCGGCGCCCCACAGGGTGGCCCAGCGGAGCTTCTCCACCTCATCCTCGATGGACGACCGCACGGCCGAGTTGCCGATGTTGGCGTTGATCTTCACATGGAAGGATCGGCCGATGATCATGGGCTCGAGCTCGGGATGGTTGATGTTGGCCGGGATGATGGCGCGGCCGCGCGCCACCTCGCTCCGGACCAGCTCGGCCGGCAGCCCCTCGCGGAGCGCCACGAACTCCATCTCTTCGGTGATCTCGCCCCGGCGCGCCAGGGCCAGCTGGGTCACTGGTGCGCTGCCGCGCAGCACCGCGCGGCGGAGCCCATCGGGCACCAGGACGGGATCGCCGGCAGTGCGGCGGCCGGTGTCCGCCACCGACCGGGACTGAATCCAGTCTCGGCGGAGCGGCGCCAGCCCCAGGCGCACGTCATGCCCCTGCGGGCCGGTCGCGTCGTACACCCGAAGCGGCGGCTCGCCGCCCGAGAGCGCGATCTCGCGCATGGGGACGCGCACGCCGCGCGGCCCCTCGACATGGACCTTGGTCGAGCGGGGAAACGCATCCGCGTAGCTCTCGACGACGGGGGACGGCGGCCGGGTTGGCGTGCGGCCGCGGGGAGAACGGGTGGTGCGGGTGGCCATCGCTGTCGCTCCATGGATCGGGCGGGAAGCGCAGCGCTGGCGCGGAAGGCGCGGGCGCCGCACTCCCTTCGCCGGTATCAGCCGGATCAGGTTCCAAGGGTGTCGTCTCAATCCCCCGACGCGCAGGCGTCGTGGGATGCCCCTGGCGGCAAATTGAAGAGTAAGCGGAAACCTCGGCCCTGTCAGCCGGGGGCTGCAAATCCTTGCGGTGCACGGTCGCGCCACCCAAACCAAAGGCGCAGAATCGGATAGGGAGGCCGGCCCCGGTGGGGGCCGGCTGGCTCAAGTTCTGCAATACAACACTCGACAGGAAACCATCAGATGGTCCGGTGGTGTCCGTCCCCCCGAAGGGCAAGACCGATCGACCGGAATCCCACACCAGCTCGAGGGACCATGCGCAGGTTCGGGATCGCCACCGTCATCGCGGCGCTGCTGCTGCCAGCCGGGGCCCATCGGGCCCAGGCCGTGCAGCGCCTGATGGACGTGCGCCAGATCGCGACCGATACCCTGCACGACCTCGCGGTGGCGGCCTTCGAGAACGGCCGGCCGGTCATCTACTACAACCCGGTGCTCATGCAGCGGGTGGGGCCGGAGCTCGAGAGCTACTTCTTCGCCCACGAGTACGGCCACATCCGGTACGGGCACACCGGCTCGGCGCGGACCTCGACCGAGAGCGACCGGAGCGCGATTCGGGTGCGCCAGGAGCTCGAGGCCGATTGCTTCGCCGCCAGCACCCTGGCCGACGCCGATCCCGCGGCGGTCGAAGCCGCCATCCGGTTCTTCAACCGCCTCGGCCCGTTCCGGTT
>DATDMX010000210.1:0-2330 GCA_036518575.1 Geobacteraceae bacterium
TGGTTCTCGGCGAGGGGGGGTGACGCGCCAAACGTGGACGGACTAAACGACGTATTGTGTCGCAGACTTCGTCCATACTGGCGGCCACCATTCTCGCGGAGAGCCCCATGAAGTCACCCTCAGACCTGTCCCTCGAAGAGCGCCTGGCCATACTCGCCGAAGGGGCACGCTACGACGTATCCTGTGCGTCGAGCGGCAGCGGTCGCAGAAACCGGGAGGGTATCGGCAACGCCGCCAGCTGTGGCATCTGTCACAGCTGGACGAGCGACGGCCGCTGCGTCTCGCTCCTGAAGCTTCTCCTCACCAATGTCTGCATCTATGACTGCGCCTACTGCGTGAACCGGCGCACGAACGACATCACCCGCGTCATCCTCACCCCGGCGGAGGTGGCGGAACTCACCATCGGCTTCTACCGCCGCAACTACATCGAAGGTCTCTTCCTCTCCACCGGCGTCGTGCGAACCCCCGACTACACCATGGAACTCCTTATCGAGGCGGTGCGTCTCCTGCGTCAGGAACACCGCTTCAACGGCTACATCCACCTGAAGCTCGTCCCCGGCGCCGATCCCCTCCTTGTGGAAAAGGCAGGAATGCTTGCCGACCGCGTGAGCGTCAACATGGAGCTCCCTACCCGCGAGGGGCTCAAGCTTCTCGCCCCCGACAAAACGCGGGAAAACCTCGTGGCCCCCATGAAACGGGTCGCAACCCTCATCGACTCGAACCGCGAGGAGCGCCGCCTCTCCCGCAAGGCACCGCGTTTCGCGCCGGCCGGTCAGAGCACTCAGCTCATCGTGGGGGCAACACGGGAGACCGACCTCCAGCTCGTGCGGCTTGCCGAAGGACTCTACCAGCGGCTGGAGCTCAAAAGGGTCTACTACTCGGCCTTCGTGCCGGTGAACCACGACCCGCGCCTCCCCGCCCAGGCGCCGCTCCTGCGGGAGCACCGCCTCTACCAGGCTGACTGGCTCCTGCGCTACTACGGCTTTGCAGCGGACGAGCTTCTCGACGCGCAGGCGCCCGACCTCGATCGGGAACTCGACCCGAAAAGCGGCTGGGCGCTGCGCCACATTCACCTCTTTCCCGTGGAGATTAACCGGGCGGACTACGAGACGCTCCTCCGCGTGCCGGGAATCGGTGTGCGCTCGGCCCGGCGCATCCTGGCCGCCCGCCGCGGCGGCCATCTCGCCATCGATGACCTGGCGAGGCTCGGCGTCGTGATGAAACGAGCCCGCTACTTCATAACCGCCCGGGGTAAATACGCCGGGGAACTCCCGCTGGAGCCGCAGCTCCTTCGTCCCCACCTGACGGGTGGCCTCAAGGCGCGCCGGGAACCGGCCCAGCTCTCCCTCTTCGCATCCCAGCCGGCTGAGCTTGCCAGCGCCGTAACCGGCGAACTGTGACAGGGAGCGACCATGACCACGTATCACTACGACGGCAGTTTCACCGGCTTTCTCACTGTGCTCGCCGTGGCCCGGGAGAATGGCGCCAAGCCAACCGCCATCTGCACCGGCGCCCCCTACGGCCACGACCTCTTTAACCCAGCGCAGACGGTGGCAAGCGACGAAGAACGGGCCCGCGAATTTCTCGCGGACATGGAGCGGCGCATCTCCCCCGGGGCGTGCCACCAGGCGGAACTCGCCTTCCTCGCCGCCGAGTCCGGACGCGAACTTATCATCCACCGCTACGTCGAGCTCGGCTGGCGCGAAGGGAGGCGCATCGACCGTCTCCTCGCCCACCCGGACGTGGCGCCGGTGCGTGGTCTGGCACGACGCGTGGGCCGCGAGGCACACCGCTTCAAGGGGCTCGTGCGCTTTCGCGAGGTGACGGAGGGCTTTTACTACGGTGCCATCGAGGCGGAGAACCGCATCCTCCCCCTTATCGGCGAACATTTTTCCGACCGCTTCCGCGACCAGCACTGGCTGATCCATGACCTCGCCCACAACGAGGCGATCGTACACCCTGCCGGCGGCACAACGTGGGGCATCGTCCCCCTGGAGCTTGCCGCCGCCCCCACGTACACGCCCGGAGAGGAATTCTTCACACGCCTGTGGCAGCGCTACTTCAACCATCTCGCCATTGCGGAGCGCCACAACACCCCTCTCCAGCGCAGCCAGCTCCCCCTCAAGTACCGCACCCATCTCGTGGAGTTCCAGGAGCCGCCCACGAACGAGGCGAGGAAAGTGAAGCACATCGAAGAAGCGTGTCACGCGGATGATCTGATCGAATCTGATACAGATCGCCCGAAATCTCCCTCCCCTGCAAGGGGAGGGTCGGGGTGGGGATGGGTAGTGAAGGGGGAGGAAGATGCCCGGCTTAGTGCTATTAAAAAA
>DATDMX010000211.1:0-4259 GCA_036518575.1 Geobacteraceae bacterium
GGACTCAAAGGACGCTTCCCAGCCCTCATTACCGACGTGCGGGGCATCGGTCTCATGATCGGCATGGAGATGGCCGTCCCCGCCGGCGACATCGTCAAGAAGGGGCTGGAGCGGGGGGTTCTTCTCAACGTGGCCCAGGACAAGGTGATGCGCTTCGTTCCGCCGCTCGTAGTCACCAAAGCCGAGGTGAACGAGATGATCGGGATCCTGGCGGGGATTCTGGCCGAGATATAGATTCCAAGGGGGTGTATGCGCCCCGCAGAGGACAAACGACATGAACAAAGACTTTCTCGCCCTGAGCGACTTTTCGAAAGCCGAGCTTGACGCCCTCTTCACCCTCACGCGCGAGCTGAAGGACAAGCAGAAGAAGAGGATTCCCCACCGCCTCCTCGACGGGAAGAGCGTTGCCCTCATCTTCGAGAAATCGTCCACGCGCACCCGCGTTTCCTTCGAGGTGGGGGTGTTCCAGCTGGGCGCCCAGCCCCTCTTCATCTCGTCGGGCACGTCCCAGATGGGGCGCGGCGAGCCGATCAAGGACACGGCCCGCGTCATGGCCCGCTACTGCGACGGCGTGATGATCCGGACCTACGGCCAGGAGATCGTCGAGGAGTTCGCCAAGTACTCGTCGGTGCCGGTCATCAACGGCCTCACCGACCTCTTCCACCCCTGCCAGATCATGGCCGACCTCTTCACGGTCATCGAGCACCGGGGCAGCTACGACGGGCTCACCTTCGCCTGGGTGGGGGACGGCAACAACATGGCGAACACCTGGATCGAGGCGGCCGCCATCTTCGGCTTCGAGCTGAGACTCGCCTGCCCGAAGGGGTACGAGCCCGACGCGAAGGTTCTTGCCTGGGCGAAGGAGAAGGGCGCAAAGCTTCTCCTCACCACCGACCCCCGGGAAGCGGTGCGGGACGCCGACGTCCTCAACACCGACGTCTGGGCGAGCATGGGACAGGAGCAGGAGCAGAAGGAGCGGGAAAAGGCCTTTGCCGGCTATCAGCTGGACGAGGCACTCGTCGACCTCGCCAAGGGAAACTGCATGGTCCTCCACTGCCTCCCGGCCCACCGCGGGGAGGAGATCACCGACGACGTCATCGAAGGCCCCCACTCGGCGGTCTGGGACGAGGCGGAGAATAGACTGCACATCCAAAAAGCCATCATGGCAACTTTGATGGGTTAGGAACGCCGCTTTTTCGCCAGCTCGGCGTTGCCCGGCGGGAACTCCGTGTGCGACGTGGCGCTGCCACGCCTCCGCGGGTTCCCTTGGGCGCCTTGAGCTGACAAAAAATCAACGCTCCTCGTGATAATCTGATAAAAGCTAAAAGGAGAACAGCATGGCCAAGAAAGACGTTAAGAAGATCGTCCTCGCCTACTCTGGCGGACTCGACACCTCCATCATCCTCAAGTGGCTGAAAAACGAGTACGGCTGCGAAGTGATCACCTTCTCCGCCGACCTGGGCCAAGGGGACGAACTGGCGCCGATCCGTGACAAGGCTTTTGCCACCGGTGCCGACAAGGTCTACATCGACGACCTGAAGGAAGAGTTCGTGAAGGACTTCGTCTTCCCCATGTTCCGCGCCAACGCCATCTACGAGGGGCACTACCTCCTGGGAACCTCCATCGCCCGCCCCCTGATCGCCAAGCGACAGATGGAGATCGCCAAGATCGAGGGTGCCGATGCCGTCTCCCACGGTGCCACCGGCAAGGGTAACGACCAGGTCCGCTTCGAGCTCGCCTATTACCACTACGACCCCACCATCACGGTCGTCGCCCCGTGGCGGGAGTGGAAGCTGAACAGCCGCCAGGCCCTCGTGAACTACGCCAAGAAAAACGGCATTCCCATCCCCATCACCAAGAAGCGCCCCTGGTCCAGTGACCGCAACCTCCTCCACATCTCCTTCGAGGGGGGCATCCTCGAGGACACCTGGGCCGAGGCCCCCGAGGAAATGTACGTCCTCACCGTGAAACCGGAGAAGGCGCCCAACAAGCCCCAGTACGTGGAGATCGAGTTCAAGAACGGCAACGCCGTGGCCGTGGACGGAGAAAAAATGTCTCCGGCTCAGCTCCTGGCGCACTTGAACTTCATCGGCGGTCAGCACGGCGTCGGCCGGGTCGACCTCCTCGAAAACCGCTCCGTGGGGATGAAGTCCCGCGGCGTCTACGAGACCCCCGGCGGCACCATCCTGCGCGAGGCCCACATGGCGGTGGAGCAGATCACCATGGACCGCGAGGTGATGCGCATCCGCGACTCCCTCATCCCCGAATACGCCCGCCAGGTCTATGCCGGCTACTGGTTCTCGCCGGAACGGGAGATGCTCCAGGCCCTCATCGACGACTCGCAGAAGACCGTGAACGGCGTCGCCCGCGTGAAGCTCTACAAGGGACACTGCCGCACCGTGGGGAGGAAGTCGGAAACCAATTCGCTCTTCAATCTCGACTTCGCCACCTTCGAGAAGGACAAGGTCTACAACCAGGCCGACGCCGAAGGGTTCATCAAGATCAATTCGCTGCGGCTGCGCATCCGGTCCCTCATGCAGGGGCAGAAATAAGGAAGAAACTATCGGAAACGTGGATTTTGTGCAAGGTCAAGGCGCCCGAGGGATGACGCGGAGGCGTAGCAGCGCTACGCCGCACAAGGAGTCCCGAAGGGCAACGCCGAGATTGTGCAAAAGCCACGTTTCCAGCCGTAATCCGCAACCTTGACCCGTAGGGGCACGTAAGCCGTGCCCCTACAGCCGTTTCTATATGCCGCATGTAAAATACCGAAAAGAACATATCGTTACGTCGGTGGTGGCAGTGATCGTCGACGACGACAACCGGGTCCTTCTGACGCGCCGCAGCGTCCCGCCGTTCCACGGCCAGTGGGTAATGCCGGGGGGTAAGATCGATCTGGGCGAACCGATTCTCAAGGCGCTCCACCGCGAGGTGATGGAGGAAGTGGGCCTGGAAGTGGAGGTGGAGGGTCTCGTGGACGTCTTCGAGCACATCACCCCCGACGAATCCATGGACCACTTCGTCATCCTCTACTACCGCTGCCGCCCCCTCTCCTGCGCCGTCACCCATAACCCGAGCGAGGTGGCCGAGGCACGCTGGGTGGCCCAGGAGGAGCTGGCCGACTACGAGATGCCGGACGGCACCCGGTTCATCCTCGGGAAGATCTTTCCCCAGCGGCGCCGTCACGACGACAGGTAACAGGTCATGGCCCAGATCATCGAGAAGAAAATTTGCCTGGAGTTTCCCCTCGGACATCACCTCCACTGCCTCATCGCCCAGATTCCCAACCACCTGCGGCGCTCGGAGAACGGCTTCGCCCTCGTCGACCCGGAAGCCAAGTGGGACCAGGTGGGGAAGATCCTCGGCATGATTGCCGAAGGAACGGGGAACCTCAAGAAGCTCCACTTCCTCATGCTCCCCGAAACGAGCATTCCCTTTGCCCGGTTCGACGACATGCTCAACGCCATCGACCAGGGCTTCCGGCCCAACTCGGTCGTCATGTTCGGCGTAGAACATGTGAGCCTCAAGACCTACCGGGAACTTCTGGAGCGTTTCCGCGACGACAACGCCGAGGCGATCGAATTCGTCGACCGTGACATCGACTCGGGCGACGTGCTGGAGATGCCGGTAAACTGGTGCTGCATCGCCATCAAGGAGGCGAGCGGGAAGCTGCGCGTCTTCCTCGAAGCCAAGACCCACCCCTTTGCCGGCGAGGAGTTCCTCGACAAGTTCCACGACCTCTACCGCGGCCGCCACTTCTACCTCTTCCGGTCGAAGCCCGCCTGCTTCAACTTCATGGCCCTCATCTGCCTCGACTACCTCTACCGCGACCTCTACGCCTCCAACATCAAGCAGATCATCGACCGGGCGAACCAGCTCTATTTCACGACGCGCCAGGGGCTCGACACGCTGTTCGTCATCCAGTGCAATCCCAAGCCCGAGCACCGCGCCTACCGGGACGTGATCAGCGGCTTCTACGGCGAGTACCTGGAAGACCTCCCCGGTGTGCGGGAGACAGTCACCGTCTTCGGCAACACCTCCGACGAGACCCGCCTGGAGGAAGTGGCCACGCAGAAGGGGTTCGGCCATTCGTTCGTGGTGATCAACCGCCACCACAAGCTGGCCAAGGTGGAACTCTCCGAATTCGCCACCGACGACTTCGGCGGCGCGCCGGTCTGCCGGCTCAGATTCGGCAACGGCACACGCCTCTTCTACTTCAACCTGCCCCTCCATCACGACCTGGACCCCAGGACCTCCCGGGT
>DATDMX010000212.1:0-5899 GCA_036518575.1 Geobacteraceae bacterium
GAACTCGTAACACACCTCCTGGCGGGCATTGTCCTTTTCCAGACTGAGACGCATGACATTCATGCGACAGTCGCTCATCAGTTGCTCAAGTGCATCTTTCAACCCTTCTCTGTCTTCCCCCCAGACCTTCACCTCCACGTACGTATCCCTGCTGAGACGATTTTCCACTTACTTTAACAAGAGAAGACTGATCAGGGCAAAGCACGTGACCATGATCGCTGCACCGAACATCCCGATGCCGCACGCAAGGCCGATGGCCGCTGCAACCCAAAGACAAGCAGCCGTCGTCAATCCTCGAATCGACGTCTTCTCCCTGATGATCGCTCCGGCACCAAGAAACCCGATGCCAGCTACGACCTGCGCCGCGACCCGCCCGGGGTCGACTCCCACCGGTAGCGTTCCGCCAAAATTGCCGTAGAGAGTGTAAAAACGAATGGAAGAAATGACAAAAAGGCATGAGCCCAGAGAGACGAGCAGATGAGTTCTGAAGCCTGCCGGTCGACCGTGGATTTCTCTCTCCAGGCCGATCAGTGCTCCGAGGACCGAAGCGAGAAGAAGCCTCAACATCATAATCGGCTCGATATCAATATGCATGGCGCCCACCGGGATTTGACAATGTCGGACAACGCGAGGCGTCAGACTTCTGAAAGAGTAAGTGTCAGTATGACTGTTTTTGTGGTGTTTCCATGACGCACGGCAAGCGGGATTCTGAGGGCACCAGTGTCAAGGAGTTGCGCCTCTCCGGCAAACCCGACGGTCGGCTCTGAAGCTTCGATACGCCTCTCCTCCTCAACTGCCTCCTCGGACCTCGGCGTCGCGGGCGTACTCTCCAACTCCGCCTCCCACCCCGTAGACTCCGCATCCTCGAGGGGTTGCTCGACAGGTCTTGCCGCTGCGGGGGCGAACTGTTCAGGGCTTCCCTCAACGACAAGACCATCTTCTTTCAGATTGGCCATGACCTTGCGAACAAGCAGGGAAAGCGCGTCAAGGACCCCTTCGCCGCGAGCAGCAGTCGAGGAAATGGACGGAAAACCTTGCTGATTGAGCGAGTCTTCAAGATCGGCCACAGACAAAGCATCGGGCAGATCCCGGTTGTTGTACTGAATCACGCAGGTGACTTCGGCCAACGACGCGCCGTGCACCCTGAGGCATTCCTCAAGGTGTGAAAGACTCTCACTGTTGACAGCCATCTGCTCCGCCCCGGAATCGGCAACAAAGACTACGCCATCAACCCCTTTAAGTACAATTTTCCACGGAGAAGGAGAAAACGAAGGTCCGACGACAGTGTAGAGATGAAAGCGGATGCTGTAGCTGTCGAGTTGTTGCTGCCCCGGTGCTGCGAAGTCGAAAAAGAGCATCCTGTCATTCTGAATGGCCATCGACTTTATCTTGCTGCGGAAGTCGGCTTTCAGCCGCTTGTAGATCGCGTTCAATGTCGTCGCCTTGCCAGCGCCGGTCGGGCCGAAATATACCAGTTTCGCGTTAATTTCTTTCTTGACGTGATTTACCAGCGCCATACGTACATCTCCTGACTATTTCTTGACCTTGTTCAAAAGAAGTCTTCTCGCCTGCGTTGAAATGACTGATGAAATGTTCTTGCTCTTGGCAATGGAGGCCAAGTCCTTCTCCGTCAGGGTAGACAGAAATCTGAGAGCCGACGGCAGAGGGGTCTTGTTATTCAGGGCGAGTGCCTTCCTGATATTGTAATTCTTGATCCATTCCTTGTTCATGCAGATGATACGGAGAATTTCTTCGTTCTGGACAACCGACTTGGTTATGCCCAGTACCTCTGCCTCGGTAATACGCGGATTCTTCACCACGCTACCGTTGACGAGTTTGTTGGAATCCTTGAGCAGAAGGGTGCGCCACTCCTTGTCTCCAGTGAGGGCCATCTTGATCTTGTCAGCCACGCCCATAGACTGGGCAAGCTGGTACTTGCTCTTGAATTCATCACTCTCCTCGTCAATCTCACCGGATTCTTCTGTGCTCGCCTCGTCTTCTGCCGCTTCGTGTGGTTCGATAGGCTCCGCGGCCTGTGGTGAGTGAGGCTCTGGTTGAGATTCTATCTTTTCTGCCTTCACTCCCGCCTTATCTTCAAGAAAAGCGAGCGTCTGCGGCTCTATGTCGGGATGGGCAACAAGAAGTGTGACAATCGCAGGCTTTGTGTAGTGCAGACGTGCCAGAATATCCAGGATACGAGGATGAACGCCTTGGGTCGACGCTATCTCGAGCGCCGCTGATTCCGGCAATTCACGCAACCCCCTGATTGCAGCCTCTTTCACCTCGCGCTCACTGTCCTGACTCAGAATGACGAGGACTGTGGCCCGGTCACATGGCGACAGTGAAACATCACCATGCACGGCGCTCAGCTTGGTCTCCTTCGTCGCTTCCGCCTTCACAAAGGCGGAAGCGACCGCAGAAATCTTCAGAGATACTTTCTGGCTGGTCAAAACAATCCTAACCCTTCTTCACGACTCGTGCGCTAAGCCCGTGTTTGCGGAGACGTTTGCCGGCAGCGTCTGCCGACGCACTGTCACTGAAGTTGCCGGCGCTGATCCTCACAAGAGGAACCGACACCTTCGTCTTTTGGACCGAAATCTTGATCCCCTGGGCACTCAGGCGATTCCTCTCGGAAAGGGCACGCTTATCTGAAAGGTACGAACCGGCGTAGACAGCGAATTTTTCACCGACAGGGAGTATGAACGCGTCGGAGCTAACCTTCCTCACCCTCTGCAGTTCGGCGTCAGCCCCGCTGTGCTCGGCAAAATCAGCCACGAACAGCCGGTGCATCTGCTTGACTTCCTTGACATGTTTCTGCGCGACAGGCGTGATGCCGAGTTTCTTCAGGAGAGACTTGACCTTGCTGACCTCATCGGCAGCCACATCACCGATCTGTAATGCATAGGCGCCGTGGGCAGTCTTGGCGCCCTGTTTGACAACGGCCTTGGGCGCAGCGCCCGGTTTCTTTGCCTCCGGTTTCGCGGCAGGTACCTTGGCAGGTTCAGTCTTCGCTACCGTTGCCGGTTTGGCGGGTTCAGGCTTTGCTGGCGCAACCGGTTTACCAGGGGCAGCAGGTTTCGCCGCGGGAACAGGTGGGGCAGGAGCAGGTTGCTTGGCCGTTTCAGGTTTTGCCGGTGCTGCAGCAGGCTTGGCCGGTTCGGGCTTCGCAGGTGGCGGAGTCTGCTTGGGGGGTTCCGCTTTTGCCGTGGTCGCAGCCGGAGCAGCTTCGGTCTTCACCGGAGCTTGTGCGGTAGTCTGTTCCGGCCGGGGAGGCAGAGGCTTCTTCTCCGGGGCGGCGGCAACCGGCGGAGCTTTTGGCGCCTGTTCACGCGGAACGATGAGCCCGGTGAAGAAATAGAGATAGGCAAATGCTCCGACAAGCAGAAGGAGCACCAAAAGCAGCAACTGTTGCCGGCTACTCCCCTTTTCGCTGCCGAGAATGCCGGCAACCCTCTCAAACGGTTTCATGTAACCCTCCTTTTACAGCTGACCGGCTCTACATACCGGATAGCATCATTTGTTATTCGCCGCAGCAGATTCGCTGATGACCTTCTGCGCCAGGTGACTCGGAACCTCTTCGTAGTGGGAGAACTCCATCGTGAACATCCCCCGGTCACTCGTCATCGACTTGAGGTCGTTGGCGTATGTCAGGACCTCGGCCATAGGCACGACCGATCGGATGATCTGGGAATTGGCTTTCGGCTCTACACCAATCACCTTCCCCCGTCGGGAATTCAGGTCACCGATGACATCGCCCATACACTCCTCGGGCACCGTAATCTTCATGTTCATGATCGGTTCGAGAAGAACCACCTTGGCGGTTTCCATCGCTTTCTTGAAGGCAAGCGAGTCTGCGACTTTGAAGGCCATTTCCGAGGAATCGACCGTATGGAACGAACCGTCATAAACCGCAGCCCTGAAATCCACCAAGGGATAACCGGCCAGGAAGCCGTCCTGGGAGGCTTCGAATATCCCCTTTTCCACCGCAGGGACGTACTGGCGAGGGATAACGCCGCCGACAATCTTGTCCTCGAACTGGAAACCCTCGCCACGCGCGAGAGGGGAGAACTCCACCCAGCAATCGCCGTACTGGCCGCGCCCACCGCTTTGCTTCTTGTATTTGCCCTGTGCTTTGACGCTCGCCTTGAACGTTTCCAGGTAGGGGACCTTCTGTGTCTTCATCTCGACTTCGACGCTGAACTTGCGCTTCAGCTTCTCGATTGTCACCTCGAGATGTACTTGTCCCATGCCCGAGAGAATCAGCTCGCGCGTCTTTTCGTCCCGACGCGCCTGAATCGTTTGATCTTCCTCCATGAGCCGTTGGAGCGCACCGTGAATTTTGTCCTCGTCGTTCTTTGTCTTCGGCTGGATGGCGTAGGAGATGACCGGCTGAAGCGGCTTTGCCGGTTCATAAATGACCGGCTTATCTTTGGCGCACAAGGTGTCTCCGGTGAGGGTTTCCTTCAGCTTTGCCACCGCCACGATGTCACCCGCCACAGCCTGTTTGACGGGTTTCTGTTTCTTACCTTCCAGCTCGTAGATCTGACCGATGCGCTCTTCGCATTCACGGACAGAGTTGTAGACGGTGGAGTCGGAGTTGATCACGCCTGAGTAAACGCGGAAAATGCTGATCTTCCCGGTATAAGGGTCGGACGTCGTCTTGAAGACAAGGGCGGAAAAGGGCTCATTCTCTTCCGGGGCCCGCTCTTCCGTTTCCTTCGTTTTCGGGTTAGTCCCGAGGACCTTGCCCCGGTCAAGGGGAGAAGGAAGACAATGACAGATGTAGTCCAGAAGATGGGGGATGCCCATGTTAAGGGCGGCGGAGCCGCAAAACACCGGCGTAAAGGTGTAGCGCAGGGTGCCGATCCTCAGACCGTCGAGGATTTCCTCCTCCGTCAACTCGCCGGTATCAAGATATTTCTCGGTGAGGGCGTCATAGGCCTCGGCCACTGTCTCCACCAGCATCTCCCGTAGCCTCTGGGCTTCGGCGAGGTATTCCGCCGGAATCGCTCCTTCGGTACATTTTCCCGAGAAATCAGTGGCATACGTGTACGCTTTCATCTTGATGAGATCGATGACGCCGGAGAAGCTTTCGGCGGCTCCAATCGGCATTTGGACTGCCACGCCGCGGGCCTTGAGTGACTTTTCCATGTCGTCGATGGCGCGGAGAAAATTGGCATGCTCCCTGTCCATCTTGTTGACGAAAGCGAGGCGAGGAAGCTCGAACTCGTTTGCCCATTCCCAGACCTCCTCGGTCTGAACTTTGACTCCCGAAATGGCAGAGAGGATGACGACAGCGCCGCCCAGCGCCCGCATACAGGAACGGGTGTCCGCAATGAAATTACCGTAACCGGGGGTGTCGACGATATGAAGAAAGTGGCCGTTCCATTCGCAATGGTGGAGGGCGGACGTAATGGAAATCTTGCGCTTGATTTCTTCCGGCTCGAAATCCATGGTGGAGGTACCGTCGTCCACTCGCCCCAAGCGGTCGGTCATGCCGGCGTCGAACAGGATTGCTTCGGTCAGGGAAGTCTTACCGGCTCCCCCATGGGCGACAATTCCAAGATTCCTCAGCTTTGCAGTGTCATACTTTCCCATAAAGCCCCCCTTGTTTAGTGCAGGTAAAGGTAGAGATAAAGGAAGGGAACCTACTAAGTTCCCGACACTTCACCGGCATCAACCAATCCTGCTTCTTAAGATTCCCGGTTGCGCTGATACAGGATGCGTAATCCCTCCAGAGTAAGATATTCGACGATCTCTTCGATTGTTTTGGATTCGGGTGCAATGAGCCCTGCCAAACCGCCTGTGGCAATGACCCGGGGGTCCTCCCTGCTCTCCGCTTTCATACGGTTTACGATCTCGTCCACCAAACCGACGTAACCGTAAAATATCCCTGCCT
>DATDMX010000213.1:0-4649 GCA_036518575.1 Geobacteraceae bacterium
ATCTGGCCTTCCCTTACGAGAATGCTCACATCGTCGCCCTTCGTGATGCGAAGCGCTCCGGAATAATCGACCGTGAATCCGTCGTTATAATCGCATTTCATACCTCTCACCTCTTTTCATATCCCTATTATGGCACACTGACAATTAGAAGACAATATCGTTACACGGCGGGTACCAGCTAGAAACAGGTTGGTTGTTGATTGGCCGGCTGCATGAATTTTAACTCGCTGCCCCGCTGTCCAAATACCCTTCGTCGCGTCATATCCCCGGTTAAGGTAACGCCACAAATCCTCCTCTTACACATATTATACGCGAGGTTATCGGTAGAATCGTCTTTTCGTTGCGACCAATGACGCATGGCGAATCGGTCAAATGACCTGAAGCTGTGTCTCAGTGGTACGGCGATGCTGGTGGGTCTGGTGTGCCTCCAGTATTTATGCCCCGTGACGAAACGGCACATGTTTTGCTCTTTAGAACGATGTTGTTTAAATCGTTCAAAGAAAGGCTCGGGAGGGTGAGTGGGCGGTCTATGCTTCGCTATGCGGTTGGCGGCAGTTTTTGTCGCGGTGATGTCCAGCGGATGCGTCAAGACCGTAACACCGTCGCGAACCATAGTATGGCCGCCGCCCCCAGAGCGACCGGTGTTCAAGTTTGTCGGGATATATTCTTCGTCGGACGTATTTGCCAAGCATATCCTGACGTCCAGCGGTGATCTTGCCCTGAAGAATCCCTATGGCATCGTCTCAGACGGTAACGGCAAGGTTTACGTCTCGCAGATACGCGGAGGGAAGATAGCCCTGTTCGATTTTGCCGAGCAGCAAGGGAGTTACTTCGAGCCCGAAGTCGGCGAGAACGGGAGCACGTTTCTCTCCCCGCACGGGTTGGCGATTGATGCCGAGGGCAACATCTATGTAGCCGACACGGACCAAAAGCGGATCGTTGTGTTCAGGAGCGACAGGAGGTTTCTGCGTACCATGGGAAACAAGAGCATTCTGGAACGTCCAGTCCACGTGGCTGTCCATGAAAAAGCGCGCAGAGTGTACGTGTCCGATTCGCGCCGGCACTGCATATCAGTGTTTTCCCTTTCCGGGGAATATTGCTTCAGTTTCGGCCACAAGGGGACGGGAAATGGAGAGTTCGCCATGCCCTATGGGCTGGCAGTCGGACCGGAAGGAAACATTTATGTCGCCGACATGCTCAATGCCCGCATACAGGTGTTCGATGCTGATGGGCGGTTCCTGAGGATCATCGGCAATACGGCAGCTTCGAGGCTTGAGCTCGAATTCCCCCGCGATGTTGGTTTCACGAGTGATGGCTCGCTGCACATTATTGACATCAAGCGAGCCCAATTGGTGACTTGTACGCCGGAGGGGGTGCTCCGGTTCACGATCGGTGATGAGTTCCCCAGTGCCAATCCCCTTGGATTTTCGAGCCCGACTGCCATGCACATCGACAAGCGTGATCGGGTTTATATCGTCGATCAGATAAATAACCGCTTCACCGTATGGCAGTACATGGCCGAAGCCAACCAGGCGATGGCCGTCGTGCACTAGTGTCAGGCGCCTCGCTAGGGGCAGGCACAACACCGTATGGGAAAGGGGCAATCATGTACCGCACCGTACTTTTTTTGATCATGCTGATGTGTCTGGGCCGAGCGGCCGAAGGAACTTTGGTTGGCTCGCCCCATGATTTTTCCGCCTTGGGGGGGTCGCCCTGCGGGTACTGTCACACGATCCATAACGGGCTGGGGGGGACAGGGCTCCTGACCCCGACATTCGGTCCGTTTCCCGCAATTACCAAGATCTATACCAGTGTGACCAGGAAAATTCCCATCAGCATCGCCCAGGTCAGCGCAAGTGACGCGAGGATATGTCTTGCCTGCCACGACTCCATGAACGTTGCGAATCTGGCTCAGACGAACGCCTCGTTTGCCTACGTCATGCAAAAGCTCGACGGTAATCCCGGGGCTTACATAGAGGTTGATCTCTCCAACGACCATCCGGTCGGTTTCGTGTACGACAAGAATAAGGACCGGGAACTGAAGACCCCCCAAACAACCCGCCCCATTTTCGGCCCATCTCGCGACCAGATGTGGTGCTCGACCTGCCACAATGTTCACGACAATTCCAACGGAAAATTCCTGGTCATGAGCAATGATGGTTCGGCTCTCTGTTTCGACTGCCACATCAAATAGAGACGGCAGACATGCAGGAATGTAGCGCCCGTCGTCGTCCCGCCACCACCAGCCGCAAGGCCATCTTTAACCGCTCGCCCCTTTGACTTCCCCCGGGCTTCTGCAAGAATTGAAGCAGGGACGTAACTCTTTCGTGAATAACGGTGCCGTTGTGCCGTGGGGAGCCATCATGAAACGCTGGCAGAAGTGGGCCGCGGGAGTTGGCGCTTTTCTCGTTCTGGGCGCGGGGATAATTGCCTTTGTCCTTCCGGGCATTGTGAGAAGCAAGGCGGTGGCGGGGATCGAGACTGCCACGGGGCGCAAGGCCGCGATCGCCCGGGTTGGCCTCAACCCCCTCACCTGGACGGTCCGGGTCGAGGGCTTTCGCCTGAGCGAGAAGGGGAGCGATGTCACCTTCGCCTCCTTCAGCAGTGTGCGGGTACGGGTGAGTCCCCGTTCCCTCTTTCGCCTTGCCCCCATCGTGAACGAAGTGAAAGTGACCGCCCCTTACGCCCATGTGGTCCGGACTGCCGCCAACACCTACAATTTCTCCGACCTCATGGAGGGTAAGAAGAAGGGGGGAGACGAGAAGCCGCAGCGTTTTTCCCTCAACAACATCACCGTCGAGAACGGCTCCGTCGACTTCGTCGACCGGGCACTCCCCGAAGAAAAGCGGCACACCCTGCGGCAAGTGGAAGTGGGGATACCGTTTGTCAGTAACATTTCCTACCTGGCCGACCGCTACGTCCTCCCCCACTTCGGCGCCGTCGTGAACGGGGCGCCGCTCAAGCTGGAAGGGAAGCTCAAACCCTTCGTCAAGGGGGCCGAGACGGCCTTCGACGTCAACCTGAAGGAGCTATCGCTCCCCTTCTATTTCTCCTACTATCCCGGCACCCCGCCGGTGCAAATGGATTCCGGCCGTCTCACCACCACCCTGGAAGTCGTGCACCGGGTCAGCGCCGGCAACAAGCCCCAGCTGGAGCTGAAGGGGGATATCGTCCTGACGGACCTGAAGATGCGGGACCGGGACGGGGCACCGCTTGCAGGACTGTCACGGCTCGCCACGCGAATCAGCCGGGCCGAGGTCATGGCGAAGGATTTTGCCCTGACCGCCCTCATTGTCGATGGGCTCGACGTGTACCTTAGCCGCGACCGGGGCGGGACCTGGAACGTGCAGCGCCTGGCGGGAGAGAAGGGGAGCGCCGACCAGGGGAAAAAGCCGGCCCCGGCCGAGGCGGGCAAGACCCTCGTGAGCGTGGGCGACATCACGCTCACCAAAGGCCGGCTTCATGTGGCCGACAGCCTGCCGCCGGGCGGCTTCGCCACGGACCTGACCGACATCGCCCTCAATATGAAGGGCTTTTCCACCGGGGCGGGGAAGAAGGGGAGCTACACCCTGGCGTTTGCCACGACGCGCGGCGAGAAGGGGAGCGTTAAGGGTGACGTAGTCGTGGAGCCCCTCGCCGTCACGGCCGCGGTGGAGATGAAGGAGCTCCTTCTCGACGCCTACTATCCGTATCTGGCGAGCGACCTGACCGCGCCGGTGACGGGGCGGCTCGATGCGGCGGCCGAGGTGAGCTACACGGCCAGCGACGGCGTGAAGGTCGCCAAGGGAGGGCTGGCGGCGCGTGGGCTTGCCGTGACGTTCGGGAAAGAGGGCGGGATAAAGCTTGCCCGGCTCGCGGTGAACGGCGTGAGTGCCGATCTCAAGGCGCGAAGCGCCGAGGTGGAAGGGGTGACGCTCTCGGACGGGAGTGTCCGCATCTCCCGCGATAGCTCCGGTCGCCTCTCGCCCCTCCTGCTCCTGCGCGAGAAGAAAGGCGCTAAAGGCGCACCGGCGGGGAAGAAGGAGGCCGAGGCGCCGTTTCGCTACCGGGTGAAGGGGGTGGCGGGCTCGGGTTTGAATATCACCTTTGCCGACCGCATGAAGGATGAGACCCAGCTGTTTCGCCTGAAAGGCCTCACCTTTTCCCTTGCCGACATCACCGGTCCCCGCTTCACTCCCATGCCGTTCAAAATCTCAACGGGCTATGGCGACCGGGGGACAATCAGGGCCTCCGGCAGCGTCACGCCCACGCCGTTTCGGATGAAGGGTGAGTGCACCCTGCGCCGGATCGCCCTGGCCGACTTCGATCCCTATCTCCCTGAGAACCTGGCCATGACCCTGGCCGCCGGGAGTCTCGACACGAAGCTGTCCTTTGCCGTGGCCGATACGAAGGGGCAGGTGACGGGAAACTTCCGCGGCGACATTGGCGTGCGCTCCTTCCATGCCCTTGACGCTGAGGGCGAAGATCTCCTCATGTGGGAGAGCCTGGAGCTCGACAAGGTGCAGGGAACGCTTGCGCCCTTCAGCCTCGCCATCACCGACGTATCCCTCAACAAGTTTTACACGCGGATTGTCGTCGGCAGGAATGGCACCCTCAACCTCAAGGAGCTCTACACGTCCGAGCCGGCGAAGGAGCCAGCCGCCCCTGCT
>DATDMX010000214.1:0-9815 GCA_036518575.1 Geobacteraceae bacterium
AGGACGACGATCTGGGTGGAATCGCTCCGCTCGAAATCGGCAAGCCTGCGCTCCAGGTCCTGCGCCGCCCCCGGCGAGAGAAGGCCGGCGTAGTCGTTCACATGGCCACGCAGTTGGGGGACGTCAAGGGCGAGGGCCTGCGCACTAAAGAGGCAAAGTGCCAGTATGAGGTTGATGATGATCTTCATGTATACCTATGCTAGGGAACGTCGCCCGCGAAATATACGAGGATCAAGGCGAAAGATCGGTTTCAAGACGGTTGCCAACCGGGAACGAGATTTCGACCAGATCGTCGCCGGCCCGCAGAAGCTTAGCTGAGGCGTAGCAGCGCTACGTCGAAGCGGAGCTTCGAGGACACGGCGGCGAGATGGGCGGAAGATCGCGCCCGCCCTCGGAGCGCTAAAACTTCACCTTGGGTGCCGTCTTCGCCCCTTCTTCCGCCTTGAACGGCTCCTTGCGGGTCAGATGAAGGAGGACCGAGTTGGTCAAGCTGTTGGGGAAGGTGCGGATGCTCGTATTGAACATCTGAACCGTCTTGTTGTAGCGAACCCGTGCCACGTTGATACGGTTCTCGGTTCCTTCCAGCTGGTTCTGCAGGTCGAGGAAATTCTGGTTCGCCTTCAGGTCGGGATACCGCTCCACGACCACCATGAGCCGCGAGAGAGCGCCGGAAAGTTCTCCTTGCGCCTGCTGGAATTTCTCGAAGGCCTGGGGATTGTTCACGAGCTCCTTCGTGGCCTGGATGGAACCGACTTTGGCCCGGGCTTCGGTGACCGCCTTAAGGGTGTCAGCCTCGTGCTTGGCGTATCCCTTGACCACTTCCACGAGGTTCGGGATGAGGTCAGCACGCCGCTGGTAGGACGCTTCCACGTCCCCCCATGCGGCAAAGACCGCTTCTTCGTTCGCCTGCATGGTGTTGTAGCCGCAGCCGGAAAAGAGCGTCATGGTCATGACGGCCAGGAGCAGCATCTTGATGCGCTTCATGTTTCCTCCTTGATATCGGGTTTTATGGCAATATAATCATGCGGGCAGGTTTTGTCACCCTCTCGGTAGAGGATTTTCATCACAATGAGGAGAGTATAGCAGACGAGAGAAATACTGTTGGCGGCAATGAGTGGCACGTCACGCAGAATGATGCCGTAGGCAAGCCAGAGTACCATCCCCACGTTGAGCAGAACCGGCTGCCAGATGGAAATGTCCCGTGCCTGCCGACTGCGGTAGGTCTTGACGACCTGGGGAAAGGCCGCGGCAGTCGTAATGGCCCCGGCCAGGAGACCAAGGTGGGTTATGTTCATGAGCCCTTCTTTCCTTCGAAGGCAGAGCACGCCCAATCCATCTGGGACATGAGTCCGCGCATTACCGCCACTTCCCGTGCGTCGAGCTCGGCGCGGGCAAAAATGCGCCTGAGCGTCCGCATGAGATGATCGGGATTCTGGGGGTTCAGGAAGCCGATGCGCAGGAGCGACCGCTCCATGTGCCCATAGAGGGCCTCCAGCTCGGCGCTGGGTGCCAGCTCCCTGTCCTGCCGTGGCACGGTCCCCCCCGCCGCCGTGAAGAGCTCGTAACAAAAGATGAGAACTGCCTGGGCGAGGTTGAGCGAGCCGTACTCATCGCCGGTGGGAATGGTCGCCTGCCAGCGGCATTGCGCTACTTCATCAGTGGTGAGGCCGTTATCCTCACGACCAAAGACAAAGGCCGTTCGCCCCTCGCTGCCAACGGCGCATATCCGGGCCGCGATCTCGGCCGGCGTGGAAATTTCCTGCCGGTACTTGCCGTGCCGGCGCGTCGTAGCCACGGAGAAGGGGCAGTCGGCCAAAGCCTCACTCAGTGTCGGGAAAACGACGGCTGTCTCCAGAAGATCCTTTGCCGAGACGGCGAACTTGAGAGCCTCGGGGTGGTCAATGCGACAGGGGTTCACCAGACGGAGCTCGGTGAGCCCCATATTCTTCATGGCCCGGCAAACCATGCCCACATTCCCGGGACTTTGGGGTTCGACGAGGATGATGGTTACGTTCGCGCTAGCAGTCATGGCAGGTCACTCCGGTGGGTTTGCTTTGCCTTCATTCTTCGCAGCCGCTCCCGGGCATGGCGACGACGACGCCACGAGTAGGTGAAGTGGAATCCCCAGACACAGGCAATGAGTCCGACGAGAATCATCATCAGGCCCTGCTCGTAGCGGCTGACATCCTCGACAAACACCGAGGCACCGACACCGAAGAAGTATCCTGCCAGGGAGAAGACGACTGCCCACGCCAGGGCGCTCATAATATTCAGCCAGCAGAATTTCGTCCCGGGGAAAGTAGTCATGCCGAGAACGATGGGGAGAACGATGCGAAAACCGTAGGTGTAGCGGGAAACAAATGCCACGAAAGTTCCGTACTTCTCGATGAGACGTAGCGCCTTGCGGAACTTGCGGGCGATGGCAGTGAACAGCCGCAGGAGACGCGCGCCTTGCCAGCGGCCGAGGTAGAAGTAGAATTGGTCGCCGGCAAAAGCGCCGGCAAAGGCGGTTGCCATGACCCCCGTGACGCTGAAGTAGCCTTGAAAAGCAAGAAACCCTGCGAGGATGAGGCCCGCCTCCCCCTCGAGAAATGTCCAGAGAAAGAGTACCCAGTAGCCGTGAAGCGCAAGGTAGTCTTTGAGGAATTGATGCACGTCTCCTCCCCGGAAGCCAAGCCTCTTTTCTAGCAGAATTGTAACTCATTTTCCACGACAAAAGCCGCGTGTCGACGCAAATAAAAAAAGACCCGGCAAGGTTTGCCGGGTCTTTTCGTGCTGTCACAGGAGCCGGAACTACTTCTTCGCTGCCAGCGCCTTTTCGTAGCCCGTATTGAAAGCCTTCTTGTTCAGTTCGAGGAAAGCTTCGGGTACGCGGGAAAGAACCGCCTTCTCGGCGCTCTCCTTGGAGACCACGCCGGTCAGCGCCACGATGGCGCCAAGAGCGACGATGTTGGCGACGATCTCGCGACCAACTTCGTTCTTGGCGGTATTGATGATGGGGAACGAAACCACGTTGAAGTTGCCTGCCGGCTGCTTCTTCACCAGGTCGGAGTCGATGAGGAGCACGCCACCTTCCTTGAGGTCGTGGCTGTACTTGTCACATGCTTCCTGCGTGAGCGCCAGCAGCGCATCAACCACGGTAGCTTTCGGGTAGTCGATGGGGCCATCGGCAATGATGACCTCGGACTTAGAGGCGCCACCGCGGGCTTCAGGGCCGTAGCTCTGGGACTGCACGGCCTGCTTGCCGTCATAGATGGAGGCAGCTTCAGCCATGATGACCCCGGCGAGGATCAGACCCTGTCCGCCAGCCCCGGAAAAACGAATTTCATATCTTCCAGACATCTGTCGATTCTCCTTTTGAAAGTTTATCTTCCGAAACGGGATATTTTTCGTTCTGGCAAGGAAATCGAGGAATTGTGCGGAGGGGTAGCAGTGCTACCCCGCACAACCAATTCCGCTGATTGACACCGCCAGGGCGGAAAAGAACCGTTTCCTACTTTGCACCACCCTGGGCGCGCGCAATAACCTGCTTGTACTGCTCGGTGTACTCGGGTTTGTCCTCTTTGTAGAGAACGCCGGTGAGAACCTTGCCCTGGAGCTGCTCGGCGGTCATTTTCTCAGCAGCCTTCACGGGGACAGCAATATCCTTCAAGCGATTCATCATCTCGATGACCGATTTGAACTTGTTACGACGGCCATAGGTGGTGGGGCAATCGTCGAGAATCTCGACGACGGAGAACCCTTTGTGCTGGATGGCTTCGGCGATCAGCTTGTCGATCTGGGTGGCGTGGTAAGCCGTACCGCGGGCAACGAAGGTGGCGCCAGCGCCGATGGCAAGCTTGGCCACATCGAAGGACGGATCGGGATTGCCATAGGGGGTGGTGGACGCTTTGGCGCCAGTGGGGGTACAGGGGGAGAACTGGCCGCCGGTCATCCCGTAGATGTTGTTGTTCATGATGATGTACGTCATGTCGATGTTGCGGCGGCAGGCATGGATGAAGTGGTTGCCACCGATGGCGGTGCCGTCGCCGTCACCGCCGACGAGGATGACGTTCATTTCCGGACGGGCCATCTTCACACCGGTAGCAAAGGCTGCGGCGCGGCCATGGGCCGTATGGAGCGTACAAAAGTCCATGTAACCGGGGAGACGAGAGGCGCAGCCGATCCCGGAAACGATGGCAGTATTGTTCTTTTCCAGGCCAACTGCGTCGATCGCCCGGATGAGTCCCTTCATGATGATTCCGTGGCCGCAGCCGGGGCACCAGATGTGCGGCAGTTTGCCGGGACGCAGATACTTATCGTAATCGAAAGCCATGTCTACTTAACCTCCTTGATCTTATCGAGGATCTGCCCAGGATTGATCGGCTCGCCGTCTACGCGGAAAATGCCGTGCACCGGGGCGTTGCCTTCCACACACCCCTTCACCACGCCGGTACACATACCGAGGTTCATCTCCGGAGTGATGAAAGCTTTCACCTTCTTGGAGAGCGCGAGGAGCTGCTTCTCCGGGAAAGGCCAGAAGGTGATGAGGCGGAAGAGCCCCGCCTTGATCCCCTGCTTGCGCGCCTCGTTCACGGCGAAGCGGGCAGAACGGGAGGTGGAGCCGAAGGCAACGACGACAACTTCGGCGTCGTCTACCAGATACTCCTCAAACTTGACGATATCGTCGGCATTTGCCTCCACCTTGCGCACCTGGCGCTCTTCTTCGGCCTGGACGATGGCAGCCTTGGTGGTAGGGAAGCCGTCGGCCATTTTGTTCAGGCCGGTCACGTGGAAGCGGTAGCCGGACCCGAAGGCGGCCAGCGGCGGCACGTCGCCGAACTGGGTGTCATAGGGCTTGTACTGCTCGGGCGAAACGGAGGGAGCAGTGCGGTCGATGACTTCGAGCTCGCCCGGTTCGGGGAAGACGATCCGCTCGCGCATATGGGCGACGATCTCGTCCGGCATGATCATGACCGGCGTACGATATTTTTCAGCCAGATTGAAGGCGCGCACCGTCTCCTCGTAGAGCTCCTGCACGGATGCGGGGACGAGGGTGATGGCCGGGTGGTCACCGTGGGTACCCCACTTGGCGCACATCACGTCCGACTGGGAAGGACCGGTCGGCATCCCGGTGGAAGGGCCACCACGCATGACGTTAACGATGACGCAGGGAACCTCGGCAATACAGGCGTATCCGACCAGCTCCTGTTTGAGGGAGAGGCCAGGGCCCGATGTGGACGTCAACGCCTTGGAACCGGCCAAGGATCCGCCGATGACCGCTGCCATGGCACCGATTTCGTCTTCCATCTGGATGAATTTCCCGCCAACCTTGGGAAGCTCGGCGGACATGACTTCCGCCACTTCGGTGGACGGCGTGATCGGGTAACCGGCGAAGAACTTGCAGCCAGCATAGAGAGCGCCGTGGGCCGCAGCTTCGTTACCCTGCATAAATGCAACTTTCTTTGCCACTTTCACTACCTCCTGTTAAAGTTTTAAGCTGTTACTTTGATTGCAAAGTCAGGGCAACGGAGTTCGCACTGCATGCACTTGATGCAGGCCTCCAGGTTCTTTACCGAGGCGACGAAACCCTGCATCTCCAGAACCTTGGTCGGGCAGAACTCGACGCAGATATGGCACCCCTTGCAGTACTTCTCGATGATCTCGATCGTGGGAAGCTTCTTTTCCATCTACTTTCGCTCCTTTAGTGTGAATACGCCTTTGTGGCTGCTAGCCCGAAAACATAACACAGTTACAGTTTGATAACAAGAAAGACGTTTTGTAAACTACACCGATACTTCAGAAGTTCAGCGAACGAATAAAAGGCAAAGAAGGGCGATTGCCCTTCTTTGCCTTTTAGCTCACAAAATCCGGAGCCTTCCGGAGACTAGAACTTCAGGCTGTCAACGAGGCTCTTGACGGCAGCAACCGATTTGTCCATCATCGCCTGCTCTTCGGCGTCGAGGTTGAACTCGATGATCTGCTCCACACCCTTCTCGCCAAGAACCGCGGGCACGCCGACATAGTAGCCGTTCACACCGAACTCGCCCTGGAGGAAGCAGCAGGTCGGGAGGACACGCTTCTGGTCCTTGAGGATCGACTCTGCCATGGCGATGGCAGAAGAAGCCGGGGAGTAGAAGGCGGAGCCGGTCTTGAGGAGTGCGACCACTTCGCCGCCGGCGCCACGGGTGCGCTTCACCATGGCTTCCATGACTTCTTTGGCTTTGGCCTTGTCCTTGTACTTGCGCTCAAGGAGTTCCATGACCGGGATGCCGCATACGCTGGTGTAACGTACGAGGGGAACCATGTCGTCACCGTGACCGCCGAGGGTCACAGCAACAACGTCTTTCACGGATACGCCCAGTTCCCAGGCGATGAAAGCGGCGAAACGGGAGGAGTCGAGGACGCCGGCCTGGCCAATGACGCGGCTATAGGGGAAGCCGGTAACTTTCTGGCAGAGGGTGACCATGGCATCAAGAGGGTTGGAGATGACGATGACGAAGGAGTTGGGGGCGTACTTCTTGATTCCCTCAGCCACCTGGGTCATGATCTTGGAGTTTACCTCAATGAGGTCGTCACGGCTCATGCCGGGTTTGCGCGGAAGACCGGCGGTGACGATGACGATGTCGGAGCCCTGGATATCTTCGTAGCTGTTGGTGCCTTTGAGGCAGACGTCAAAACCGTCGACCGGTCCGACTTCGGCGATGTCGAGCATCTTACCCTGGGGAAGGCCCTCGACGATGTCGAACATCACCACGTCACCCAGTTCGCGCAGGGCGCAAAGCTGAGCCAACACGCCGCCGATCTGTCCACCACCGATGAGAGAAATCTTCTTACGAGCCATTTCTGTTTCCTCCTTGGATAGATTTGAACTCTTTACTATGCGATAGCGTCGATTATCGCATTCAACGTTGCGCTCGGGCGCATTGCCTTTTCCGTTTTAACCGGATCCGGCATGAAGTAACCGCCGATATCCTGGGGTTTTCCCTGGGCGCCGATCAACTCCTCATTGATCTTCGCCTCGTTTTCCTGAAGCTGCTGAGCCACCTTGGCAAAACGTGCAGCGAGATCCTTGTCTTTGGTCTGCGCAGCCAGGGCCTCGGCCCAGTACATGGCGAGATAGAAGTGGCTGCCACGGTTGTCGATCTGGCCGACCTTACGGGCCGGGTTCTTGTTGTTTTCCAGGAACTTGGTATTGGCCTGGTCAAGGGTATCAGCGAGAAGCTGGGCTTTTTCATTCTTGAAGGTAGCGGCCAGGTGCTCCAGAGAGACGGCCAGTGCCAGGAACTCGCCGAGCGAATCCCAGCGCAGGTACCCTTCCTGCACGAACTGTTGAACGTGTTTGGGCGCCGAACCGCCTGCGCCGGTTTCGAACAGGCCGCCACCGGCCAGAAGCGGCACGATGGAGAGCATTTTGGCGCTGGTGCCGAGTTCCAGAATCGGAAAGAGGTCGGTCAGGTAGTCCCTCAGGGCGTTACCGGTTACCGTAATGGTATCTTTGCCTTCTTTTGCCCTCTGACAGGTGAAGAGCATCGCGTCTACCGGACCCATGATACGAATATCCAGACCGTTGGTATCGTGATCCTTGAGGTATTTGTTAACCTTTTCGATCATCTGGGCGTCATGCGCCCTGTTCTTGTCGAGCCAGAAAACGGCCGGAGCACCGGTCGCCCGGGCTCTGCGCACCGCCAGCTTGACCCAGTCCTGGATGGGCATGTCTTTAGCCTGGCAACCGCGCCAGATGTCGCCTTCCTCGACGGTGTGCTGAATCAGCACCGCCCCAGACTCGTCAACAACGCGCATCGTGCCGTTTGCCGGAACCTTGAAGGTCTTGTCGTGAGAGCCGTATTCCTCGGCCTTCTGCGCCATGAGACCGACGTTGGAGACGCTGCCCATGGTGGTCGGATCGAACTGGCCGTTCTTCTTGCAGAAATCGATACACACTTGATACCACTCCGAGTAGGAGGTATCGGGGATCACACACTTCACATCGTGAAGCTTGCCATCAGGGCCCCACATGCAGCCGGAGTCACGGATAACCACGGGCATGGAGGCATCGATGATGATGTCGTTGCTGGCGTGCAGGTTGGTGATACCCTTGTCCGAGTCCACCATCGCCAGGGGGGGTCTCTTCGTGTAAACGGCCTGGATATCCGCTTCGACCTCGGCCCGCTTGGCCTCCGGCAGCTTTTGGAGTTTCAGGTAAAGATCGCCCAGACCAAGATCCGGATTAACACCCAGCTCCTTGAATGTCGACGCATGCTTTTCAAACACGTCCTTGAAATAGACGGAGACGAAGTGGCCGAACATGATCGGATCGGAGATCTTCATCATGGTGGCCTTGAGGTGCACGGAGAACAAAATGCCCTTTGCCTTGGCGTCATCGATCTGCTCTTCGATAAACTTGCGCAGGGCACGTACGTTCATGAACGTACCGTCGAGCACCTCGCCTGCCTGAAGAGGGAGCTTCTCTTTCAGCACGGTGACCTTGCCCGACTGGTCAACGAACTCGATCTTTACGTTGCCGGCCTTCTGCATGGTTACGGATTTTTCATTGTGGAAGAAATCGCAGCAGTCCATATGTGACACATGTGTCTTGGAGTCCGGGCTCCAGGCACCCATCTTGTGCGGATGCTTCTTGGCATATTCCTTGACAGCGCGGGCCGACCTTCTGTCAGAGTTACCCTCCCTCAAAACAGGGTTTACTGCGCTGCCCAAACACTTGGCGTAGCGGGCGTGCAGCTCTTTCTCTGCGTCAGTTTTGGGTTCCTCGGGATAATCCGGGAGTTTATACCCCTTCTCCTGCAACTCCTTAATGGCGGCCTTCAGCTGGGGGATTGAAGCACTGACGTTGGGGAGCTTGATAATATTGGCCTCGGGCTTTTGTGTGAGCTCGCCCAGTTCAGCCAAATAATCCGGCATCCTCTGACTCTCCGTCAAATAGTCGGGAAAGTTTGCGATAATTCTGCCGGCAACGGAGATGTCCCTTGTTTCAACGACAACGCCGGCCGCCTTCGTGAAGGCATTGACGATGGGAAGCAATGAGTACGTTGCCAGTGCAGGGGCTTCATCAATTTTTGACCAGATAATCTTTTGTGTTGTCATGTTCTCTCCTTGATTTTATGTCACGTATGGCCCAAGGCTTAATACAAAGAGCTTCCACGGCTTATCTGCGACACTTCTTTCACCCGACCACCAAATCGAAGCCAAGGCTAAATGTATCAATTATCATTAAATATTACATTTTAAGCCAGTGCTAAGGGATGCAAAATTTTGTATACAGTATACAAATCGCATTTCACTGTCAAGGAAAATTGTCGTTCTATTTTCCCTAAAAGCCTTTCTATTATTGCTGAAAATAACTGTAAATTCCGTCGCTTGGCAGGTTAATGATGCAACGATGTAAACAATGGCGGGGGAATTCAGTAGAGGGGTCGCTCCCGTGCATAGCGACGCGCCTCAACGATTTCGTCACGACCGAGACTTCTCGGTATCTTCAGCACTTGTCCCGGCCAGATGCGACGCGGGTCGCTTATCTGGTCGCGGTTCGCACGGTAAATGAGCGGCCAGAGCGTCATGTCGCCGTAGACATCAGCCTGTGCGGCTATCTGGGGCAAAGTTTCACCGCGTTTCACCGTATGATGGTATGCAACCGGCCGCTGTTCAGGCGGCCGGGCCTTTTCTTCCCTTTTCTTCAGGGCAGCGGCAGCCTCGGCCTCTTCCTGGGCTTTACGGGCAGCCTCTGCAATGGCGCGATGTCGCTCCTCTTCTTCCTTCAGCCTTTGCCGCTCGCGCTCCTGCCGTTCAGCCTCTGCGCGTCGCGCCTCTTCTTCCCG
>DATDMX010000215.1:0-5989 GCA_036518575.1 Geobacteraceae bacterium
GCTGATGCCCATGTCCATCAAGTATGCTCATCTCCTCACGCAGAAACTTGCCGAGGTGCGCAAGAACGGCACGCTGCCTTATCTGCGTCCCGACTCCAAGTCCCAGGTCTCCATCCAGTACATCGACAAGAAGCCGGCCTACGTGGACACCGTGGTCATCTCATCCCAGCATACCCCCGAGGTTGCCCATGAAACCCTCAAGGAGGGGATCATCAACGAGGTCATCAAGAAGATCATTCCGGCGGAACTTCTCAACGACAAGACCCGCTACTTCATCAACCCCACCGGCCGCTTCGTCGTCGGCGGTCCCATGGGCGACTGCGGTCTCACCGGCCGCAAGATCATCGTCGACTCCTATGGCGGTCACGGCGCCCACGGCGGCGGCGCCTTCTCCGGTAAGGACCCCTCCAAGGTGGACCGCTCCGCCGCCTACATGGGGCGCTACGTGGCGAAAAATCTCGTGGCCGCGGGACTGTGCGAGAAGTGCGAGGTTCAGGTGGCCTATGCCATCGGCGTCGCCGAGCCGGTCTCCATCATGATCGACACCGCCGGCACCGGCAAGATCTCCGCCACGAGAATGGCAGAGCTCGTGCGCGAGGTGTTCGACATGCGGCCGCGTGCCATCATCGAGCAACTCGACCTCCTGCGCCCCATCTACCGGAAGACCGCCGCTTACGGTCACTTCGGCCGCGAACTCCCCGAATTCACCTGGGAGCGGACCGACAAGGCCGCCATCCTCCGGGAGAAAGCCGGACTGTAAAAAGCCGCCCCATAGAGACGCAAAGAGGCCGGAAGAATGTTCTTCCGGCCTCTTCGTTTATCCGTAACCATCCACGCAGGGAGTGCTTTTAATCCTTCTTGCGCACCCTTCCGATGAAGTCGGCGATCGTCGCGTGGACCCGGTGGGCGTCCTCGCCCATGAGGATCCCGTGACGCTCGAAGGCAAAGAGACGATACTCCTTCTCCGCGGCGCCCAGGCGGTTGAAGAGGCGCCGTGAGCCCTCGGGATCCACCACCGGGTCCCCTTCGGCCTGGATGATGAGGGCGGGCTTCCTGATGGCGCCGAGCTTCGGTTCCAGGTTCGCCATGAATCTCTCCATGGCGCTCACGCTTGCCACCGGCAGGCGGGCGTAGTTGATGTCGGGATGCTCGAGGGAAATCTCGACGAACTCCTTCTTGGCCGCGTTGTAGTGCGCGAGGTTCATGAGCCTGTTCCAGAGGGCCACGGCCGGGGCAAAGCGCGATGAGATATCCTGGAGCCGCAGGGGGGGGCAGACGGCAAAGACTCCGGCTACCCGCGGTACCCGCGCCGCAAGATCCAGCGCAAGGCCTCCCCCGAGGGAAAAACCGCCCGCCACCACCCTGCTGCAGATGTTACTCATGACGCCGTACCCCTCATCCACCGATTCGACCCAATCCTCGTAGGAGTGCCGCGCCAGGTCCGTCGGCGACGTGCCGTGCCCCTTGAGCCGTGGCACGTAGACCCATATCCCCCTGCGGCCGAGATACTCCGCTAGTTCCCGCATTTCGCGGGGGGCGGCGAGGAAGCCGTGGAGGAGCACCACCCCCACGTCCCGCGATCCTCCCCTGACAAGAAGGGGAGCGCCCACCTCCCGCTCTTTCGACTCGCCTTCCACGAAAAATGCATCATAGTCCGCCGCAAAATCTCTCTTTGCCTTTCTGAGGAGATGGACCGCGATGCGGCGCCGCAGCTGAAAGGGGGCGAGCCAGGCCACGGCTCTGATCTTGCGTTGCAGCTGCGTGAGCGGGAGAACCTCGTTGGCGATCACCGCTACCGGGTGGTCCACGCGGGCGCGGTTGAAGTCGAAGACCGACGTGAATTTCGCCGTGTCCCTGATGAGGGCGGCCTCTTTCCTCATGACGATCCCCGATTCCAGGGCGAGCGTGATGAAGTCGCGGTACTTGTTGAAGCGGTCGTCGGTGAGAAGGGATATCTGGTTGGTTCGCAGGCTGCGGTGCAGGTGGACGCCCTTTTCCTCGAGATTCTCGGCGGCCACGAGAAAGACGCGGCGGCGCAGGTTCTCCTCGTTCACGCGGCTCATGGGGAGCTCGCGCAGCATGGAGGCGAAGAGGTGGTCGTGGTTCACGGTTGTCATGGCGTAGATGGCGGCCATGTACTGCCGCATGATGTCGAGGGCGACCCGACGCATCTTGCGGCGCGAGCGAATGGGATCGTCGAAGTTGATGGGCTGGGAGGCGAAGATGTCCTGCTCGATGGGGGAGCACTCCAGGCATTCCTGGATCGCGATGGGGGCGCCAAAGCGAATGTCGATGTCAGCTCCCGAGAGGAGCATGCTCCCCTCGGTCATGAGTTCCTCGATGGCCCGCGGTGAGATGTCCTTTACGTAGTGGGTGGCCAGCCGGCTCAGGGCGTTTTCCCGGGCCCGCAGGGGGTAGTACGTGATGTTGACGGGCATGATCCAGGTACGCCGGTTGATGACCGGTTCGATGTCCTCGATGTGGAAGAGGTCGAGGAGGCGGCGTGCTTCGTTGGGATCGGCTGTGGCGAGCCGGCGCAGGCGCTGGCGATAGAATTCCGTGCGCAGCGCGAGTACCGCGGCCCCCGTGTGGGGCGGGTGCTTCCCCCCGGCCGAGGAGATCATGAACCGCGTCCGCTCCACGATCTCCTTGTCCTTCACCATGTGCCCTTCAGGGTAAATGATCCAGTTCGCCTCGCCGGTGAGCAGGCTTTTCACGATGAGCAGGTCCCGGTGGGGGTCTCTAGTGGAGACGACGCCGATCGAGTCGAGGAAGCCGGCAAAAGGCCCGGCGAAAAGGTTGAAGTCGGCGAGGGACCAGACCGGCACTTTGGTGAGGTCATAGATCTTGACCGGCATGAGGAGCGTTTCGAGGCGCGTGAAGTGGTTGATGACAAAGATGATGGAGCCGGGCGGGATGTTGGCGGTGTCGTGAAGGATTGTCTCGACTTCCGAGAGACGGGAAAGGGTTCTGATGACCTGGCCTGAGGCGAGATAGGCAAAACGGTTCATGGCGTGTCCGGGCTTCCCGTGGGGAGAATTTCTACAAGATCAAGTATATCACGGAAGGGGACCCACGTTTCAGGCGGGGAGATACCCCTTGGCGAGCTCCGAGAACGCGGCCACCTGCTCCACCTGCCAGGCGGCGTTGCGCCCGAGCTCACGGGCCATGAGCTCGGCCACGCGCGGGGCCGCGGCCATGCTCGCGCGGGCATCGAGGAAAAGCGCCCGGGTGCGGCGCGCCAGCACATCTTCGACGGTGCGGGCCAACTCGCGGCGAACCGCCCAGACGACCTCGCCCGCCCGGTAGGGGAGGCGGGGGTGGAGAAGTTCGTCGTCGTACGCTGCCGCACATTTTGCCACCGCGGGGGCATCGGAGCCGTAAACGTCCCAGGGAAACACCGCGTCACCTTCCTGCCAGCCGTGGATCTTCAGGGTTGCGGAAATAGAGGGGATTTCGGCCAGTCCGGCCACGGCGGCGGCATGGTTCACGGCATCCTCTCCCATTTTGCGGTAGGTGGTCCACTTGCCGCCGGCCACGGTGACAAGGCCCGAAGCGCTCACGAGGATGGCGTGCTCCCGGGAAAGGGAGGCCGTCTCCCCGTCGCTTCCGTGGCGCACGAGGGGCCTCAGCCCCGCGAAGACCGAGAGAACGTCGGCGGCGCTCGGGTGGCACGCGAGATAGCGGGCGGCATGCCCGAGCAGGAAATCGACCTCTTCGGGGAGGGGGCGCGGCTCAAGGGTCGGAGAGGCAAGAGGGGTGTCGGTGGTGCCGATGAGAACCCGCCCGTGCCAGGGGACGGCGAAGAGGACCCGGCCGTCGGCGGTGTGGGGGATCATGATGGCGCTCTCGCCGGGGAGAAAGGCACGGTCGAGGACGAGATGCACCCCCTGGCTCGGCGAGATGACCGGCTGGGCGCCGGGGTCGTCGAGGCGGCGAAGCGTGTCGCCGAAGACCCCCGTGGCGTTGATGACGGCACGGGTCCGCAGCCGGTACTCCCTGCCGCTCTCCACATCGCGGGCCTCCACGCCCGCCGTGAGCCCGAGCTCCTTCACGAAACCCGTAACCTCCACGTAGTTCAAGGGGGTGCCGCCGAGGGCGGCCAGCGTCCGCGCAAGGCTTACCGCCAGGCGGGCGTCGTCGAACTGGCCGTCGTGGTAGACGACGCCACCGCGAAGACCGTGGGGCTCCACGGTGGGGATGAGCTCCAGGGTTTCGGCGCGGGAGAGAAGCCGCGACGGTCCCAGTCCGAGGCGGCCTGCCATCAGGTCGTACATTTTCAGGCCAACGCCGTAGAAAGGGCCTTCCCACCAGTCGTAGAGGGGGACAACGAAGGAGAGGTTTCGCACCAGGTGGGGAGCATTGCGGATGAGGAGGCCTCTCTCGTGGAGGGCCTCGGTGACGAGCGCCACGTTTCCCTGTCTGAGGTAACGCACCCCGCCGTGGATGAGCTTGGTGCTGCGGCTGGAGGTCGCTTTGGCAAAGTCGCTCTGCTCCAGGAGAAGGGTGCGGTAGCCCCGGGCTGCGGCATCTACGGCCGAGCCGAGACCGGTGGCGCCCCCGCCGATGACGATCACGTCCCACACGAGGGACGTGTCATCGAGCTCCCGAAGATATGACTCCCGGGGTGTCGTCATGCCTCCTCCCACCCTTTGGCCCGTTCGAGGGCCCGCTGCCAACGACGGCAAAGCTCCTGCGCCCGGTCGCGCGACATCGCAGGGGCGAAGAGCCGCTCCGCCTCCCAGTGGCTTGCCATCTCCTCGCGATCACGCCAAAACCCCACGGCCAGCCCTGCCAGGTAGGCCGCACCGAGGGCGGTGGTTTCGTTGACCCGCGGCCGGACCACCGGCACGCCGAGGAGATCGGCCTGAAACTGCATGAGGAGGTCGTTCACCGTGGCCCCGCCGTCAACGCGCAATTCCTGGAGGGAGATGGCCGCATCGGCTTCCATGGCCCCCAGGAGGTCGGTCACCTGGAAAGCGATGCTCTCCAGGGTTGCCCGGGCGATGTGGGCCGCCGTGGTGCCCCGCGTGATGCCGGTGATGGTGCCGCGGGCGTAGGGGTCCCAGTGGGGCGCCCCCAGACCGGCGAAGGCGGGTACGACGAAGACGCCGCCGCTGTCGGGGACGCTTGCGGCAAGCGCCTCCACCTCGGCCGAGGAGCGGATGATGCCGAGGCCGTCGCGAAGCCACTGGACCGCGGCACCGGCGATGAAGACGCTTCCCTCGAGGGCGTACTCGGTCGTATCACCCATCTGCCACGCGACGGTCGTCAGTAGCTGGCTGCGGGAGGCGACCGGTGCGGTGCCCGTGTTCATGAGCATGAAACAGCCGGTGCCGTAGGTGTTCTTCACCATCCCGGGCCGGGTGCAGACCTGGCCGAAGAGCGCCGCCTGCTGGTCGCCGGCAATGCCGGCGATGGGGATGCCGCCGGCGAGGAGGCCGGGGGCTGTTGCGCCGAAAAGGTGGCTCGACGGGAAAACACGGGGGAGGACGGCGGCCGGAATGCGGAGGATTCGGAGGAGCTCCTCGTCCCAGTGCCCCTCGTGGATGTTGAAGAGGAGCGTGCGGGAGGCGTTGCTCGCATCGGTGCCGTGCACCTGGCCCCCGGTCAGATTCCAGAGGAGCCAGGAATCCACGGTGCCGAAGAGAAGTTCCCCCCGCTCGGCGCGCGCCCGGGCACCCGGGACGTTGTCGAGAATCCAGGCTAGCTTGGTGCCGGAGAAGTAGGCGTCGATGACGAGGCCGGTCTTCTCCCGGAAGAGGGGCTCAAGCCCTTCGCTTTTGAGGCGGTCGCAGGCGGCAGCCGTGCGTCGGTCCTGCCAGACGATGGCGTTATGGACGGGGCGGCCGTTTGCACGCTCCCACACGAGGGTGGTCTCGCGCTGATTGGTGATGCCGATGGCGGCAATGTCGGCGGTGGCAAGCCCTGCCCGGGTTAGTGCCTCGGCGGCCACGCCCGCTTGGGAGGCCCATATCTCCATGCCGTC
>DATDMX010000216.1:0-3203 GCA_036518575.1 Geobacteraceae bacterium
TGATAAGGCTCCTTTGGTGGTCAGCGGGGGAGGCAGAAAGCCATTATAGCGGTATTGATGAAAATGTGCAACAAATGGCACACTTTTGATGGTGTGTGTCACTGCTGGCACATGGGCGGGCAAAAAAACACCCTAGCGACTAGGAGGGGAAGTCAGCTAGGGCATAATGAGAGTCTCGCGACTCTCGCAACTCTCTAAATCTCTATAATAAGTATACCCCTGCCATGGAAGGGGTGCAAGCGAGAAAAATTCGAGACCATCATGTGAGCGGGGTAAACCCGGGACCGCACCAACACGGCTGAAAACAGGCAAAAGTGCCTGATGACAGCACACGTGCAATCGTTGCCACGCTGTCACGATTGTGCTATAAAAGCACAAATCAATCAAGGAGACTCACCGCCATGGATTTGAACCTGGACGAACAAAAACTGCTTGCAGGTTTTCGCAGGCTCTCCCCGGAGGGGAAAAAGGAACTGGTGGATTTTGCCGCCTTTCTGGTAAAAAAATACCAGCATACTTCGGATGATACAACTTCCCAGGAGGCAAATCAGTGCAAAATCTCCTCGGGGGATGCCCGTCCGGAAGCAGCCAAGGAGCCGATATTTACCGAGTAGAACCGGCTGTTCCCACCGTATCACTTCTGAGCCTGTCTCTGCCGCACTCCTCGCGCGTCTGCCACCCCTCGTGACAATGTCGCCACACCTCTCACGATAATCAATGTCGGTCGATCAGGCTTCTTCTCGTGAGAGCTAGCTTTAGCATGAAAGCCTGCCGGGACAAGGAAAACCGTCAGGCTCGTGTCAGGAAAATGTGCATGAACGCCTTGCGTACGATAGTTATTCTTTTGATCGCTGTTCTTATGGTGAGTTCTTCGTGCTACCCCGCACAGAGAGCGGTTCCCACTCTGACGGCACCACCTCTTGGCGAGCGGTGGTTCAGCATTACCCTCAATGGTGAGCGTACGGGATTTACGCTACAGAAGGTCGACCCCGGAGCGGGTGGCGGGTATGAGATCAGCAGCGAGGGAAGTGCCAAGATGCTCGTACTCGGTTTTTCCCGGGAAGCATCGTCACGTGAGAAGTATTGGGTGAACGGAGACCTTTCCCTCAAGTCGTTCTCCGTTGAGGAGGTGATTGACGGTAGTCCGTTGACACTTTCCGGCCAAGTCACGCCGACCGGTATAGCGCTGACGGTTGAGGCAGGCGGAAAGCGGGAAAAGAGGCTGCTGAAGGCAAAGGGGGCAGTTTTTCCGCCGCCCGCCCTCAATATGTATCCTCTGATGCGCGGTGTGGCCGCAGGGAAGAAATGCAGGGTGCAGATGCTCGATGTCGAGGCGGTGAAGATCAAGAATGTTGACGTCACCGTCATCGGCCGCGAGAAGCTGGACGACGGAACGGTGGCCGTTCACCTGCAAAATGATCTTTATACCTTCGTGAGCAACGATATATGGGTGGACCTGGCAGGGAACACGGTCCGGGAGTCGGTGCGCGATGACCTGATTGTCACCGCAGCGGAGGCTGAAACGTCAGCGCGCCAGTTTCTTGTCGAAGCTGCGGTGACGAAAAAAGATTTGATCCTCGATTTCAGCCTCGTACGGATCGATCCGGCATTGGCGCGGCCGGCGGGGCTGCGGCGGCTCGCGGTGGAGCTGACGGGAATCCCCGAAAATGTTCCTCTTGTGCAGGGGGCCGGACAAACGGTGAGCAGGGTCGGCGGCGACCGGGTACTCTTCACCGTAGAGAGGCCAGCGCTCGAGGTGAAAAATCAGCTCCCGGTGGACGCTGTGCAGATGGGATCCTATCTGGAATCCACCGTCAGAATTCCGGTTAACAGTTCGGAAATTGCCGCAGCGAGAGACGCAATACTCGCCGAGGCAAAAACTCCCGTCGACAAGGTCGGCAAGCTTGCACATTGGGTGGCAGAGACGGTCAAGGCCTCGGTGGTCGACAGCCAATCCGCTCTCGACACCCTGAAGAGCCGGGAGGGAAACTGTCAGTCCCATGCCCGCCTTTATACTGCCCTGGCGCGTGCAGCCGGCGTTCCGACACGCTTCGTTTCGGGCCTCGTGTACGTGGAAGGAAAAGGCTTTCTCTACCATAGTTGGGCGGAGAGTTTCGTCGGCGAATGGGTACCCGTTGATCCCACCTTTGACCAGGTGCCAGCGGATGTCACGCACCTCAAGCTCGTTGAAGGAGACTCGCCCGAAGAAATGCTCCCCCTTGCCGGGATTGTGGGACGGGTAAGGGCGAAGGTCGTAGAGCAGCACTGACATGCACCAGCGTGGTGCGTATCAGGAGGTTATGAGCGAGAAGTCTCGTTCGTAGTCGTCGAGGAGTTTGGCAACCTTCTTGCGGTCTCCCTTTTTCCAGGAACCGACGGCGACGAGGTTCACATTCTCAGGAGCAAAGAGCTCCCTAGCCACCATCTTTAGAAATTCGGAGTCCACACCTTCCGCTTCGGCCTTGTCCTCCTCAACATCCCGCACCATCTCCATAAGCTCGCCCCAGCCGTACCTCACCTGCATTTCATATGTCGAGTCGCGACTGTACTCGAGATCGTAGAAATAGCCCTGCTTGATCCTCTGCAGTTCGACAGAGCCAATTGGTTCGGTCACAAGGAGTTTAATTTCCTTGATGGTTTCTTCGATGGTTCGAAGGAGATTGTCGGGAGCGGTGGAGAGTTCAATGGCAAAAGCGCCCGTTTCTTCGTAGGCCGAGATTGAGGCGTCAACCGAATAGACCATTCCCAGCCGCTCCCGCAAGGAAAGGTGGAGGCGGGAGCTTCCACCTCCACACAGAACTCGTCGAAGCAAGCGAAGGGCCATGATCCGGCGGTCAGCCCTAGCGAAGCCTCGGAAAGCAATTTGCAGATGTACCTGGCTGTCAGAATCTTCGACGAAGACAGACTGGGGGCCGGACTGTGCAGCGGATACGAAGGTGGTCGGTGAGGACGAGGGGCCTTGCCAAAGGGCAAAGGCTTCTTCTGCCGCGGCGAAGGCGGCGTTGGGTGTGACGTCCCCCGCAACGACGATGACCGCGTTGGAAGGGACGTAGTGACTCTTCAAGTGACCACGGAGATCTTCCTCGGTAAAATTGGCGATCGTGTTGAGGTACCCGATGGTTGGCGCTCCAAGAGGATGGTCCGGCCAGAGAAGGCGGCTGGAAAGATTGTGCGTATTTATCTCTTCTCCCCGTTCGTTGATA
>DATDMX010000217.1:0-2047 GCA_036518575.1 Geobacteraceae bacterium
GAGAGCGTACTCGTAGGAGCGGCTGAAATCCATCCCCTCGATCTGGACGTCTATGGGGGAGGTGAGGCCGAAATTGAGCACCTGGGTGACGATGTCGGCCGACTGGAAATAGAAGCGGCAGCCGGGAAACTCCCGGGGAAGGGCCTCGCGCATCCGCTTGCGATAGAAAGCGGTCGGCCGGTGCCCTTTCTTGAGGGAGATGAGGATTTCCGCGTCCATGCCGCCGATGTTCTCGGTCTGGACAAAGGCCATGTTGTAGAAGATGGGGACCCCGATCATGTCGTTGACCGTGTCAATCTCCTCCGCCGGAATGATGCGACGAATTTCCTCCTCCACCCGCGCCACCAGCTTTTCGGTTTCCTCGATGCGGGTACCCGCCGGCGCCCGGAAATGGAGCTTCATGAGACCCACATCCACCGTGGGGAAAAAGTCGGTGCCGATGATGGTGATGAGCGCCAGGCTGACGAGTCCCACCAGGGCCGCCACCGACAAGGTGAACACGCGATGGTGAAGGGCGGCGGAAAGGAGGCGGCCGTAGGCGGCGCGGAAACGCTCGAACCCCTCCTCGCGCCGCCGGTTGAGCTGTGCGAAAATCTGCCTTAGGCTCCCTTCCCCTTGATGGGGGTGGGGTGGGGAAAAGGTGGCGGGAGGGGGAATGGCGTTGTGCCGCTCTCCCCCCAGGAGCATCCGCGACAGGACCGGGACGAGGGTTCGCGACAGGAGATAGGAGGCAAGCATGGCCACCACCACCGCGAACGCCAGCGGCGTGAAGAGATGCTTGGCCGGCCCCACGAGAAGTACCACGGGGAAAAAGACAACGCAGATGGCCAGCGTCGCCACGATGGCAGGAACGGCCACCTGCCGGGCGCTGTCGAGCACGGCCAGCGTCAGGGGTTTCCCCAGGGCGCGGTTTCTGTGGATGTTCTCCACCTCGACGGTGGCGTCGTCCACGAGCATGCCGATGGCGAGGGCGAGCCCCCCGAGGGTCATGATGTTGATGCTCTGGCCCGTCAGGTTCATGGCGATCACGGCGGTGAAGATGGCAAGGGGGATGGAGGTGGAAACGACGATCATGCTCCGCCAGCTGCCGAGGAAGAAGAGAATCATGAGGGAGACGAGAGCCGAGCCGAGGAGCGCCTCCCGCACCACCCCTTCGATGGCGCCCCGCACGAAGAGCGACTGGTCGAAGTCGATCTTGAGATCGAGCCCCTGGGGCGCGACCTCCTTTATGGAAGGAAGGGCGTCGCGGGTCGCATCCACCACCGCCAGGGTGGAGGCGTCGGCATGCTTGAGGATGGCGAGGTAGGCCGCTCTCCTGCCGTTCACATGAACGATGTTGGCCTGCTCCGCGTAGCTGTCCGAGACCCGTGCCACGTCCCCCAGATAGACCGTGGCGTTTCCCACCACCTTGATGGGGATGACGTTGAACTGGTCGATGACCCGCGGGCTGGAATTGAGGAGCACGTTATACTCGAGGCCACCGATCCGGGCGGTCCCCGCGGGAATGATCACGTTGGAGGACTGAAGCGCCGTCACCACGTCGGCCGGCGAGAGCCCCCGGGCCGCCAGGGCACCGGGGTTGATGTCGATCATGATCTGGCGGTTCTTGCCGCCGAAGGGCGCTGGCGTGGAGAGGCCGGGGATGGTGAAGAGCCGCACGCGGATGAAATTGAGACCGTAGTCGAAAATCTTTTCTTCGGGGAGGGTCTTACTCGACAGGGTGAGCTGGGCCACCGGCACGTTGGAGGCGTTGAACTGCACGATGACCGGCGGCTGCGTCCCGGGTGGCGCGATGCGCAAGAGCGTGCTCGATACCGACGAGATCTGGGAAATGGCGGCGCCGATCTCGGTGCCGGGATGGAAATAGACCTTGAGCATCCCCGTGCCGGGAATGGACTGAGACTCGATGCGGGAGATACCGTTCACCGTGGTGGAGTAAGCCCTCTCCGCAATGAGGACGACACGGCGCTCCATGTCTTCCGGGGAGAGGCCGGGGTAGTTCCAGACGACCACGACCACGGGAATGTCGATCACCGGACAGACGTCG
>DATDMX010000218.1:0-6072 GCA_036518575.1 Geobacteraceae bacterium
GAACGGATCGCGGCCGCCATGCGTCCCGCCACCCGACTCGTTGCCCTTGCCCACTGTTCCAATGTCACCGGGACCATCCAGCCCGTGGCACAGATCGGCGCCCTTGTGAAAGAGAGTGGGGCTTTCTTCCTTGTGGATGCCGCTCAAAGCGCCGGCTCGCTCGCCATCGATGTGGGCACGCTCGGCATCCACCTGCTTGCGGTGCCGGGTCACAAGGGGCTTTTTGGTCCACAGGGGACAGGCTTCCTCTACATGGCAGAGGGGGTGGAGCTCACCCCTCTCATCGTCGGCGGTACCGGCGGCGCGTCCGGAAGCCTCGAACAGCCGGAAGGACTTCCCGATCGTTTCGAGAGCGGCACGCTCAACACCCCGGGTATCGCGGGGCTCAAGGCGGGGGTGGAGTTTATCCTCGCAACCGGCGTCGATGCCATACGAGAAAAAGAGGCACGGAGCACCACTCTTGTCCTTGCAGGCCTGAGGGATATTCCCGGCGTCACCATCCATGGGCCTTCGGAGCATGCCGAACGGGGAGCAGTTATTTCGTTCACCGTGGCGGGGCATGACGCCGCAGAGATCGGCTTCATGCTCGACCGGGACCATGACATCAGCGTGCGCGTGGGTCTTCACTGCGCGGTGAGTGCCCACAAGACCATTGGCTCTTATCCGGCCGGCACCGTCAGGGTGAGCCCCGGCTATTTCACCACGGACGAGGATGTCTCCGTCTTCGTCCAGGCCCTGCGCGCACTCGTCGTACGCTGAATCCCACGGGGGAGTTATGAAAACGTCAGTTCACATCGTCGCCGTTCTTCTGGCGCTCCTTGCGAGTGCCTGTTCCTTGCCGCCGGAGCGGGCCGTCACCAAGGAAGAGCTCTACAGTACGAGCATTTACAACTACTACGTCATCAAGGATTCCCCCGAGAGCGTGCTGAACGCTCTCAACCGCGAGGGTGAGGTGGTACTGGAAGCCAAATACAAGGAAACGCCGGTCTACCTGAAGATTACGGCGACCGCCGGTGGGCTTAAGGTTTCCGTCTTCGAGCGCTGACGCTTCGCTCTCGTCTACCCTTCCTCGTGGTGGCCGAGGTTCCCGCCCCGGCGTTCTTGTCGCTGTTCGCCAGCACGTCTAGTCATACAGTCTAGTCATACATCCCGGTAGCAGAAAGGTGCCAATGAAAAGTTTCGTCCTTGATACCAATGTTCTTCTCTATGATCCCCAGGCCATCTTCAAGTTTGAGGAGAACGACATCATCATTCCCATCACCGTTGTTGAAGAGACTGACCGGTTCAAGAAAGACATGAATGAAACGGGTAGAAATGCCCGTCAATTCTCACGTTTTCTCGATGATCTGCGCAAGACCAGCTCCCTTGCCAACGGTATAAGGCTTGAGTCGGGGGGGACCCTCCGGGTGGAGATTTACGAGGAAAAGGTCATGAAACGGCTCCCGCCGGAATTGCGCGAGGAGCGGGGAGACAACCGCATTCTGGCGGTGGCGGTCGATCTCAAGGAGAGAAGCGGAGATCGGGCCGTCATTCTTGTGACAAAGGATACGAACCTGCGCATCAAGGCTGATGCCCTGGGGCTCCGCGCCGAGGATTACGAGTCCGACAAGGTGTCGCTCGAAGAACTCTACGAGGGGTTCGTGGAGATGGACGTGGATGCCGAGCTCGTCGACCGGTTTCACGGGCAGGGAGGCGTTGAGCCTTCCACGCCCCTGATAGCCAACCAGTTCGTGACCCTGCGCGACAGCCTGAACCCTTCCCATACGGCCATCGGCCGCTACAGCACCGAGGCCGGGAAGATCGTTCCCATCCGTCGCGTGGGGAGGGAAGGGGTGTGGAGCATCCACCCGCGCAATCGGGAACAGTCGTTTGCCCTTGACGCTCTCCTCGATGATTCTGTTAAGCTTGTTACCCTCGTGGGCAAGGCGGGGACCGGGAAAACGCTGCTCGCCATTGCCGCGGGGCTCCAGAAGACTGCGGAGGAGAATGTCTACAACCGTCTCCTCGTTTCCCGGCCGGTCTTCCCCATGGGAAAGGATTTGGGTTTTCTCCCCGGCGACATCGAGGAAAAGCTCACCCCCTGGATGCAGCCTATCTTCGACAACGTGGAGCTCCTGCTTTCAGGCCACGAGATGGAGAAGCGGCACAGTAAGGGATACAAGGAACTCATGGCCATGGGGATCATGGATATCGAGCCCCTCACGTACATCCGCGGCCGTTCCATCCCCAATCAGTTCATGATCGTCGATGAGGCGCAAAATCTCACGCCCCACGAGATCAAGACCATCGTTACCCGGGCGGGCGAGGGGACGAAGATCGTTCTCACCGGCGACCCCTACCAGATCGACAATCCCTACGTCGATTCATCGAGCAACGGGCTCACCTATGTGGTGGAGAGATTTAAGGAAGAGGCGATTTCTGCCCATGTGACCATGATGAAGGGGGAGAGGTCGGCGCTCGCGGAGCTCGCGGCCAATCTCCTTTAGTAGTTAGGGAACGCCGCTTTTCGCGCCATGCCGGGTTTGCCTTCGTCGTCGTTGTGCGGCGTGGCCCTGCCACGCCTCCGCCTCCTCCTTGTCAAGCCCCGGCCTGGCATCGAAAATCGACGTTCCATTAGTCAGTACCTGTTGTATTTATATTTATATTAAGATGAAGGGAAGAGGGGCATCATAGCCCCTTTGTTGATTTTTCATGCTTGTTCTTGCCATCGAATCTTCCTGTGACGAGACTGCTGCCGCCGTGGTGCGCGACGGGAGAGAGGTCCTCTCCAACATCGTTGCCTCCCAGGTGGCCGTCCATGCCGAATACGGCGGCGTCGTGCCGGAAATAGCCTCGCGCCGGCACCTGGAGACCATTTCCCTGGTGATCGACGAGGCGCTGGCGCAGGCATCCGTCTCCATTTCGGATGTTGAGGGTGTGGCCGTGACCCAGGGACCGGGCCTTGCCGGCGCACTTCTCGTCGGTATTGCTGCCGCCAAGGGGATTGCCTACGGTACGGGGCGCCCCATCGTCGGCGTGAACCACATCGAAGGGCATCTCCTCGCCATCTTTCTCGAACGACCGGTTGAGTTCCCCTTTCTCGCCCTTGCCGTCTCGGGAGGACACACCCATCTCTACCGGGTGGACGGGATCGGCCGCTATCACACCCTCGGCCAGACCATCGACGATGCCGCGGGGGAGGCGTTTGACAAGGTGGGAAAGCTTCTCGGCATTCCCTATCCCGGTGGAGCGGTCATTGACCGCCTGGCGCACAAGGGGGACCCGTCGAGATACAAGTTCCCCCGCCCCCTTCTTCACGACGGCAGCTTCAATTTCAGCTTCAGCGGCCTGAAGACGGCAGTGCTCCATCAGCTGCAGAAGGCGCCACTCGGCGACGGCGAGGGTCCGCTCGCCGATCTCGCCTCCTCATTCCAGGCGGCAGTGTGTGACGTGCTCGTAGCGAAGACCGCTGCCGCCATCGACATAACCGGCATCCGGCGATTGGTTGTGGCCGGGGGAGTGGCATGCAACAGCGGATTGCGCCGTGAAATGACACGGATGGCCGACGCGAAGGGGGTAGCACTCCATCTGCCGTCCCCGGCGCTGTGCGCGGACAACGCCGCCATGATTGCCGTGCCGGGCGACTACTATCTTGGCCGCGGCGTGACGGGGGCTCTCGATTTTGACGCGCTGCCCGTGTGGCCCCTTGACAGCCTCGCAGCAAGGCTCGGGTAGGAGGACCCATGGACAAGCTACGCCCGAAGAAGGCGTTGGGGCAGAATTTTCTCACCGATGCAAATATCCTCCAACGAATCGTCGCCGCTGTGGAGATCGGGCCCGACGATGCGGTCCTCGAAGTGGGGCCCGGCCGGGGGGCCCTGACCGAGCTCATGGCAGAAAAGGCCCACCGGCTGGTGGCTGTGGAGCTTGACCGTCAGCTCGTGCCGATCCTGCGCACGGCTTTCCTGCTTAGGCCAAACGTGGAGATCGTCGAGGCCGACGTCCTCTCGGTGGACCTGCCGCACCTTCTTACGGAAAGATGGGGCGGAAGATGGAAGGTGGCCGCCAATCTCCCCTATAACATTTCTTCGCAGGTCCTCTTTCGTTTTCTCGACTGTCGGGCTCATTTCTCGCTTCTCGTGCTCATGTTCCAGAAAGAGGTGGGGGATCGACTCCTCGCCTTGCCGGGAACCAAGGAATATGGCATCCTGTCGGTCTTCTGCCGGCTTCATTTCGACATTACCCGTGTGACAAACGTGCGTCCGGGAGCATTCCATCCCGTGCCGAAGGTCGACTCCGTGGTGCTGCGTTTCGTGCCACTGGGGGCCCCGCGCGTGGACGTGGGCGACGAGGCTTTTTTCCGCCGCGTGGTGAAGGCAGCGTTCAGTCAGCGCCGCAAGACCCTCTGGAACTGCCTGCGTGCGGCCAATCTTGCAGGGAGTGACGACACGCTCCTCGCGGCCTTGCACCAATGCGAGATAGACGGCAAACGACGGGGTGAAACGCTTTGTCTAGAGGAGTTTGCTGCCCTGGCCCGGGCTCTTGCTCCGGAGGGTGAGGCCGGACCCGAATCTCGGCAGGCATGAGGCCGCACGCCGTGAAAAGAGTGGAACAGGGCTCTCTTTCTGTGGTATATAGTCAGTTTAATTTTGAACAGGAGCGATACCGTCAATGAAAATTTGCGTGATAGGAACAGGTTACGTTGGGCTTGTGGCCGGCACCTGTTTTGCCGAGAGCGGCAACGATGTCATCTGCGTCGACGTCGATGCCGCGAAGATCGAAGGCCTTAAGAAGGGCATCATTCCCATTTACGAGCCGGGGCTCAAGGAACTGGTGCTGCGCAACAGCGAGGAGGGGAGGCTCACGTTCACGACGGACCTCGCCTCCGCCGTCAAGGCGTCTCTCATCAACTTCGTCGCCGTCGGCACCCCCCCGGGGGAGGACGGCTCGGCTGACCTCTGCTACGTCCTCGACGTCGCCCGTCACATTGGGCGCGAAATGGAAGGCTTCAAGATTATTGTCGACAAGTCGACGGTTCCGGTCGGGACGGCGGACAAGGTGCGTCAGGCGGTCCAGGAGGAGTTGGACAAGCGCGGCGCACTCCTCGAATTCGATGTCGTTTCAAACCCCGAATTCCTCAAGGAAGGGGCGGCCATCGACGATTTTCTCAAGCCTGACCGGGTCGTGATCGGTGCCGACAACGTGCGCACCGCGGAAATTATGAAGGAGCTTTATGCGCCCTTCATGCGCAAGACCAACCGCATGATCATCATGGATGTCCGTAGCGCGGAGATGACCAAGTATGCCGCCAACGCCATGCTGGCTACCAAGATTACCTTCATGAACCAGATCGCCAACCTGTGCGAACTTCTCGAAGCAGACGTGGCGGCCGTGCGCGAGGGGATCGGCTCGGATTCCCGTATCGGCTACGATTTTCTTTTTCCCGGCGTCGGCTACGGCGGCTCGTGTTTTCCCAAGGACGTCAAGGCACTCGTTAAAACGGCCGAGGAAAACGGTTACGATTTCCTTCTCCTCAACGCCGTCGAGGAGGCGAACGAGCGGCAAAAGCTGGTTCTCACCGAGAAGATTCTAACGCGCCTCGGCAAGGGGGGAGAAAAACCCCTGGCGGGGAGGACCGTCGCTGTCTGGGGGCTCTCCTTCAAGCCCCGCACTGATGATATGCGTGAGGCACCGTCAGTGGTCATCATCAACCGTCTTCTCGAGATGGGCGCCACCGTCCGCGCCCATGACCCCGAGGCCATCAAGGAAGCGCAGAAGGCCTTCGGCGACAGAATCGTCTACAGTCACAACCTTTACGAAATTCTCAATGATGCTGACGCATTGGCGATCATTACCGAATGGAACGAATACCGTAATCCCGATTTCGACAAGATTCGCGACCTTCTGAAGGAGCCGCTCATTTTCGACGGTCGCAATCTCTATGGCCCGAACCGGATGCGGCAGGCGGGTTTCGAATACTATCCCATCGGCCGAAACGCCAGGGGGCTTATCGAAGGATAGGAGAGGTTCAGCATGCGCATCCTCGTCACCGGTGGCGCCGGTTTTATCGGCTCCCATCTCTGTGCACGACTC
>DATDMX010000219.1:0-2099 GCA_036518575.1 Geobacteraceae bacterium
GAAGATTTCATCTCCCGCTTCCGCTACAAAGCCGACAAGGCTCCCCTCGTCCAGTCGCGCATCAAACAGCTGGAGAAAATCGAGCGCATCATCCTCCCCCCCGAGCGCAAACGGATCCGCTTCACCTTCCCCGATCCGCCCAAGAGCGGACGGGTAGCCATGGAGTTGAAGGGGGTAACCCGGGCCTACGGCGACCGGGTGGTCCTCGACAGTATCGACCTCGTCATCGAGAAGGGGGAAAGGGTCTCCCTCGTCGGCCACAACGGCGCGGGAAAATCGACCCTCATGCGGGTGCTGGCGGGAGGGGAATTCCAGCAGGGAGAACGGCTCCCCGGGCACAATGTCGCGCTCGACTACTTCGCCCAGGACCAGGCCCAGGAACTGGACGGCTCGCACACCGTGTACGAGGAGCTCCTCGCCTCAGCCCCCTTCGCCATGGTGCCCAGGCTGCGCGACATCCTCGGGGCCTTCCTCTTCTCCGGCGACGACGTGGAAAAGAAGGTGGCAGTCCTCTCAGGGGGCGAACGCAACCGGCTCGCGCTGGCGAAGATGCTCCTGCGCCCCTCGAACCTGCTCCTCATGGACGAACCCACCAACCACCTCGACCTCTTCAGCAAGGAGGTGCTCCTCGACGCCCTCAGGGAGTTTCCGGGCACGGTGGTCTTCGTCTCCCACGACCGTCACTTCATCGACGGCCTTGCCACCCGGGTGGTGGAGGTGGAGGATGGCCGCATCACTTCCTACCTCGGCGATTACGAATACTATCTGGCACGAAAGGGAAGTACGGCCGAGACCATCGAGCAGCCGGCCGAAGAGGACCCGGGGAAAGGCGCACCGGAAGCGCCCCCCCCTTCCACAAAGGAGGAGCGGCAGCGGCAGCGGGAGGAGGAAAAACTGCGGCAACGGGAGGAGCGGCAACGCTTTAAGCGGCTCGCCGAAGTGGAGGCCGCCATTGAAAGCGCGGAGAGTCAACTGGCGGAGATGGAAGCCCGAATGGCCGAACCGTCCTTTTTCTCCGACCATGAAACGGCCCGGCGGACGACGGAAGAGCACACCGCCACAAGCACCCGCATCACCGAGCTCTACCGGGAATGGGAGAGCCTGCAGGAACCGAAGTAATCATACCCGTCACGTACCCGTCCCGTCTTACCTTCCCACGTTGGAAAATTCCTTGAAATAGGCAGGATCGATGGCGAGAGCCCTGCTCATGACCGCCTTGGCGTCAGCCTCACGTCCCATGAGGGAATAGAGGAGGGAGAGCCGGTTGTAGACGCTCAGCATGTTGGGGCGAATGGCGAGGGCCTTCTCCAGGCATGCGGCGGCTTCCGGGTAGTTATCCCGTGCAAAGGCGATGACGGAAAGCTCCAGGAGGGCTTCCGGAGAATCGGGCACGGCCATGAACTCCCGGCGCGCGGCATCGAAGTCGCCTTCGGCGAAGCGGAGCTTGCCGAGACTCACGTGGGCCTCGGGCTGCTGGGGATGGAGCGCGATGGCCCGGCGGTAGTAGTCCATTGCCCGCTGCGGAGCGCTTTTCTCCACGCATTCTCCGGTGGTCACATAGCTGAAGTAGAAATCGTCGCTGATCTTCGGCGGCAGGAAGGCAACGACAGCTGCTCCTCCACCCGTTGCGAGCAGTGCAGCCAAGCGGCGATGGCGCCGCTCCCGCACGACTTCCCATAGCTGGAAGAGCCCGGCGACAGCAAGGATCAGAAGAAACGGGAGCGCCGTCACCCGAAATCGCCCGTTGTAGTAGAAGATGACGGCAGTAAGGAGCGAGGTGGCGGGCACGACGAGAAGAAGCGCCCGCTCGCGGCTGCTCACGGTGAAAAGCCCCATGGCGGCCAGGGGAAGAATGAGGCCGAAACCGACGAAGAGAACGGGAAGAAGCGGCACGCTGTCGCGCGCAAAGTAGTAGTTGTAGTTATCGGGGATTTCGTAGCGGTTGAAGAAGGCGACCACCTTGTCCACATCATTGGCGATGAATTTCCCGGGCTCGCTCGCGACGAAACGGAGCCCTTCGTGGAACCAGTAGGAGGATGCCTCCCCCAGTGAGAGCTTCTTGCCCGTGCGCCGGTTCGCCTCGTTCCAAGCCGCAGGGA
>DATDMX010000220.1:0-3350 GCA_036518575.1 Geobacteraceae bacterium
TTCCTCGGCAAGGGCGAGGCGAAGGGTACCGGCGCCATCACCGGCTTCGTTGGCCTGGTGGTGGTAATCGGGGCCTTCCTGCAGACCGCCCTTTTCAAAGACCCCTTCACCGGCGGGCTTCTGTTTGCCCATGGGCTGCTCTACTGCACCGTTGCCTACGCCCTGCTGGCCGGGCTTGAGGATCTGCGCTCCGTGGGGAACGTAAGTCTCGTGGTCGCACTCATCTCCGCGGTCTACATGGTGCTTTTCTTCACCGGCGGGGCGGCCGGGCCGGACGGCAAGCCGCTTTCTCCCCAGAGCAACTACCTCGCCTTCGCCTGTGCGGGCTACACGGTCCTGACCGTGGAAGTGTGGCTCAACGCCTACGGCAAGGTTTCTGCCGGTACGCTAGCCTGGTCGCTCATCACGTGGGCGTTCCCCGGGCTCCTCATTCCGTCCTTCATGCTCATGTCGGCCGGAAAACTCCCGTTCTAGGATCAAGCTGCACTGCCGTCGCCATTCTACAAACGACTTGGAGGGTAGTATGAAAAAGATCATTCTGATCGCCATGGCCACGCTGGTGGTCTCCACCGCGATCCCCGTATCCGCCCAGCAAGAGACCGCCCAGGACAAGGTTATCTGTCAGTTGGCAGTGAAGAACTGTCTGACCCAGTCGGATGCATTCCAGAAGCGGCTCAAGAAACTCCAGAAGGATATGGCCAAGGGGAAGACCTATTCGGCGGAAGATGTGAAGAAGCTGGAGCAAAAGCTCAAAGAGGCCCAGGAAATCCTGGACAAGCTGGAAGGAAAGACCCCGGCGAAGTAGGTATGGAATGGGGGGCGGCGTCGCCGCGAGGCGTTCGCTTCCCCCCTGTCGGGAGAGGGAAAACGGCACGATTGCGGTCCACTAAGCTGCAAACGAGTGGTCGTGCTGTATAATCACTCGTACTGTCTAGACCGGGGCGCACCAGCGCCCCGTTTGCGTTGCCACACAACCCATTGTCATGGAGGCACCATGAAAAGAGCGAACCCGCGGAACGTAGGGGAAAACCTTGCCCGGGCGATCACCGCAGCACTGCTGATCACGGTCGGTATCGCCTGCGGCACTCAGGCCTTTGCGTCGGAGCGCCGTAACGTCTGGGAGAGGGGGGACGAGTTCGTCGCCGTCGAAAAGCAGGAGAATGCGAGCGCCGCCCCCAATGAACATCCGGCCAAGCTTGCGGCGGAGACGCTCCGGGCGACACTCTCGGGCCTGCGCGTACAGCCGAAGGGGAGTAAGGAGTCGGCCCTCCTTTTCACCGAGGGAGAACTGGAGACCCTCGGCGACGCCCTTCAGCAGGGACTCAGTCTCGCCAGATCGGACGAGGACGTGACGTTCGCCCTGGTGGGACTTCATCCCGCCCTCCTCGGCCTCTTCAAGCAGCCCATGGTGACGACCGGCCGGCTCTTTGTCCGTGGCGGTCGACTGAACCTCATCCTCGGTGCCGTTCATGAGCCGGTCAACGACCGGGACGACCGGCGGTTGAAACCGTTCATCCCCGGGTCACGGCTGAAGAAGCGCACCCTCGAATGGCGCGTTACCACAAACGGTGAAGCCCCCCTGACGGAGAGCGACCGGGACGACTGGTTCGTCCTTCCCCTCGTCACGGCGGCGCCCGAGCAACCGGCAGTGCCGGGGGTGTCCCGGGAGGCAAAGCCCGCTCAACCATCTCGGCCCACCGGCAGGAGCGTGGAGGAGCGGCTCATTCTCCTCAATGACCTCAAGGCAAAGGGGCTCCTCAGTGACGAGGAATACCAGGCTAAGCGGCGTCAGATTTTGAACGAGCTGTGACGCCTCGCCCCGGCGCGTAGAACGTGCTTCTCGCTCGCAGGGTGAACTTCCGGGCCCTTGTGATAAAATGTAAGGCGCGCCAAGTGGCGCCGGCATTCCAACCGGGCGGGTGACCATGGACGAGAACACGTTTGAACTGCGAAAATTCGTTGCCCCCGAATTCATCTTCGGTATGGACGCGCGTCGGTTGGCCGGGCGCTATGCGAAAAACTACGGTGCCCGCAGGGTCCTCGTCGTGACCGACCCCGGCGTGGTGGCCGCCGGCTGGGTGGAGGAAGTCCTGGCCAGCCTCCGGGAGAGCGGGCTCGACGCCACGGTCTATTCGTCTGTCACCAGCAACCCCAAAGCGCACGAAGTGATGACGGGTGCCGAGCTTTACCGCAGCGAGCGGTGCAACGCCATCGTCGCGGTCGGCGGCGGAAGCCCCATGGACTGCGCCAAAGGGATCGGCATCGTGAGCGCCAACGGGGGCCACATCGTCGATTTCGAAGGGGTGGATCGGGTGGAGTTCCCCACACCGCCCATGATCTGCGTCCCCACCACCGCCGGCTCCTCCGCCGACGTCTCCCAGTTCGCCATCATCACCGACACGGGCCGTCGCGCCAAGATCGCCATCATCAGCAAGATGATCGTTCCGGACGTCGCTCTCATCGATCCGGTGACCACCACGACGATGCCGGTGGAACTCACGGCGCACACGGCGATGGATGCCCTCTGCCACGCCGTCGAGGCGTTCGTTTCCACGGCCCACTCCGCCATCACCGACCTCCACGCCCTCCAGGCGATCAGAATCATTTCCACCAACCTGCTCCCCACCCTCCATGACCCGGACAACGGGGGGTTCCGCGGCCGGATGATGCTGGCGAGTCTCGAAGCCGGCCTGGCCTTTTCCAACGCGAGCCTCGGAGCGGTCCATGCTCTGGCCCACAGCCTCGGAGGGTTGCTCGATGCCCCCCACGGAGAGTGCAACGCCCTTCTCCTGCCCCATGTCATCGATTTCAACTTCGCGACGGTCCCCGACCGCTACAACCAGGTCGCGGGAGCCATGGGGCTTGCCACCGCCGGTATGGGGCCCGACGACATGAGGGCCGCCCTTCATTCGAGGATCGATTGCCTGCGGGAGGCGGCGGGTCTTACCTACACTCTGAGCCAGCTCGGCGTCCGTGCGGACGACATTCCCGCCCTTGCCGAGAAGGCGCTCGAGGACCCTTGCATCTTCACCAATCCGCGCCAACCCACACGGGCAGATCTCGAGGCGATTTATGAGCAAGCCCTCTGATCCCGACCGGTCCTGGGATGCGGAGCGGGCGAAGATCATCGGACTCGGCGAACGCTCCCTGCGCAAGACCTATTATCCCGAGCTCCAGGAGAAACTCGACGAGCTGGAGCGGTTCCGGGCCCTCCTCGACCAGAGTAACGACTGCATCTTCCTCCTCCACGTCCCGTCCTGCTCCTTTGTCGACGTCAACGAGTCGGCCTGCCGCCAGCTCGGCTGCTCCCGGGAGGAGATCCTTTCCCGCCGCTGGGACAGCTTTTTTCC
>DATDMX010000221.1:0-11220 GCA_036518575.1 Geobacteraceae bacterium
AAACTCGCGGGCCACCTTGGAGTCGTGGGGATTGTCGGCGTTGGTGCGCACCTTGAGGGTGCGGAATTTGTCCACCCACCCCATGAGGGTACCGAAATCACCGGTGAGTTGGGGCGGCACGGTGGGAACTTCGCCAAGCATCACTTCACCGGTGGAGCCGTCGAGGGTGATGGTGTCGCCCTTCTTCACCACAACTCCACCTTTGGCAGTGAAGGTTTCGGCGCCATAGTTAACCGCGATGTCGCCGCAGCCGGCAACGCAGCATTTCCCCATGCCGCGGGCGACGACCGCCGCGTGGGAGGTCATGCCGCCCCGGGCTGTGAGAATGCCCTGGGCCGCGTGCATGCCGTGGATGTCCTCTGGGGATGTTTCCACCCGGACGAGGATCACCTTGAGGCCGATTTTGGCGGCAGCTTCGGCCTCATCGGCCGTAAAGACCACTTCTCCGGAGGCCGCCCCCGGAGAGGCGGGAAGCCCCTTGGCGATGATCTTCTTCGTCGCTTTGGGGTCGAGCGAGGGATGGAGGAGCTGGTCGAGCTGGGACGGGGCAACCCGCTGCACGGCGAGCTTCTCGTCAATGAGCCCCTCAGCTACCATGTCGACGGCAATCTTGATGGCGGCCTTGGCGGTCCGCTTGCCGTTTCGCGTCTGGAGCATGTAGAGCTTGCCCTTCTCGATGGTGAACTCGATGTCCTGCATATCCTTGTAGTGCTGCTCAAGAATTTCGCGAATCTTTACCAGCTGCTGGTAGCACTCCGGCAGGACCTCTTCCATGGAGGGGAGGCTGCTGTCGGTTTTCTTTGCCTTGTTGATGGGCTGGGGGGTCCGGATACCGGCCACCACGTCCTCGCCCTGGGCGTTCACGAGGTACTCGCCGTAGAAGTAGTTCTCGCCGGTGGAGGGGTCGCGGGTAAAGGCGACGCCGGTGGCACAGTCGTCACCCATGTTGCCGAAGACCATGGACTGAACGTTGACGGCGGTCCCCCATTCGGCGGGGATGCTGTTGAGTTTCCGGTAGGTGATGGCGCGCGGGTTCATCCAGGAACCGAAGACGGCGCCGATCGCCCCCCAGAGCTGCTGCTGGGGGTCCTCAGGGAAATCCTGTCCCAGGGTTTCCTTGATCTTAACCTTGTACTTTCCGACGAGATCCTTCCAGTCCGCCGCCGTAAGCTCGGTGTCGAGATGAACGCCCTTCTCCTCCTTCTTCTGCTCAAGGAGATGCTCCAGTTCATCCTTGTGCATCCCCATGACAACGTCGGAGTACATCTGTACAAAGCGGCGGTAGGCATCATAGGCGAAGCGCTCATCCTTGCTCTGGCGGATGATCCCCTGGACGGTGACGTCGTTCAGCCCGAGGTTCAGGATCGTGTCCATCATGCCCGGCATGGAGGCCCTTGCGCCGGAACGCACCGAAACGAGGAGGGGGTTCTCGGGGTCACCGAATTTCTTCCCCATGAGCTCCTCGACCTGACGCAGGTTCGCTGCCACCTCGTCCGTCAGCCCGGCAGGATAGTTGCGGTCGTTCTTGTAGAATTCGGTACAGACCTCGGTTGTTATGGTGAACCCGGCCGGAACGGGGAGGCCTATACTCGTCATCTCCGCCAGGTTGGCGCCCTTACCACCGAGCAGATTCTTCATCTCCGCGCGTCCCTCGGCCTTACCGTTACCGAAGAAATAGACATACTTTGCTGCTGCCATGCTGCCCCTCCTTGTTTTTAGTGTTGGTCAAAATCCATTCAGTAAGGATAAACCGGTTTTAACCTGATTCAAGCCGCTTAAGTGTCAATAAAATGCGTGCATAAAAAAACCGCTTGCCTTTCGGCTAAGCGGCTATTTTCGCGAAATCTGCGATGTCTCGGAAGAGCTCTCTAATCTGTTGTAGGAGAGCCAGACGGTTCCTTCTAACCTGCGGATCTTCGGCCATGACCATAACCTTGTCAAAGAAACTGTCGATGGCACCCTTGAGCCCGGCGATTTCCGTCAACGCCCCGAGGTAGTCCTTGGCGGCCACCTTCTTGGCGACACTGCCAGCGACCGCCTGGTACGTCTTGAAGAGCTCACCTTCGGCCTCTTCCTGGAAGAGCTCCGACGAAATGCCCCCTTCCACGGGCTCCTTGACGATGTTGCACACGCGCTTGAATGCCACTGCCAAGGGCTCGAAGTCAGGACGATTCTTGAACTCGGTCAGGGCAGCGATCCGCGCGGCACAGTCGACGAGGTCGTCGCTGCCAGCGGAGACGGCGGCATCAACGGCATCAGCGGCATAGCGGTCGGCCAGGAGATTGACGAAGCGCCCGCGGAAGAACTCGAGGACATCACCTTTAACCTCGGCCGCCGGTCGGGTAAGTTTGGCGGCCAGGAGCCCGAGGGAGCGGTCGACCAATGCGGGAAGACTCACGCGGTACTGCCGGTCGAGGATGATATTGATGATGCCGAGGGCCGAGCGCCGCAGCGCATAGGGGTCGGCTGAACCGGTGGGGATGAGGCCGACGCCGAAGCAGCCGCAGATGGTATCGAGCTTGTCGGCGATGGAGACGAAGGCACCGGCGTCGGATGCGGGGAGCTCGCCCCCCGCCTGGATGGGGAGGTAATGCTCGGCGATGGCTGCGGCCACCCCTTCCTCTTCACCATCGTGGCGGGCGTATTCGCGCCCCATGATTCCCTGGACCTCGGGGAATTCGCCCACCATGCCGGAGACAAGGTCGGCCTTGCAGAGATAGGCGGCCCGCGAGGCCTGAGGCTTCACCGCCGGGTTGAGCTCTTCGGCAAGGTGCTCGGCCAGAGCGCGGAAACGCTCCATCTTCTCGTAGGAAGTGCCGAGCTTCTGCTGGTAGACCACACTCTTCAGCGCCTCCACGCGGCTTTCGAGCCGTACTTTGCGGTCCTCGTCGAAGAAGAAACGGGCATCGGAGAGGCGGGCCCTGAGTACGCGTTCGTTCCCCTTCACCACCACCGTTGGATCGGTTGCCAGCGTGTTCGGGACGGTGATGAAGGCGGGGAGAAGCTTGCCTGCCTCGTCCACGACCGAGAAGTAGCGCTGGTGGCTGCGCATGGAGGTGACGAGGACCTCGCGCGGCACTTCGAGGAAAGCCGGGTCGAAGGTGCCATGAATAGCCGAGGGGTATTCCACGAGGTAGGTTACCTCATCGAGGAGCCCTTCGTCGGGGAGAAGGTTGCCGCCGGCCGCCTTGGCGGTACGGTGGATCTCGCGCCGGATGGTTTCCTTGCGCCTTTCGGGATCAGCCACGACGAAATGCCGCTCGCACTCCTCCAGGTAGTGGGTGAAATCCCGCACCGGGAAGGAGGTATTGGCCATGAAACGATGACCGCGGGAGACACTGCCGCTCTCCACGCTACCGAAAGTGAACGGCACGACGATGCCGTCGAAAAGCGCCACGATCCAGTGGATGGGCCGGGCGAAGCGCACATCGAGATTCCCCCAGCGCATCGACTTCTTAAAGGGGATTGCTCCGATAAGGCGGGGGAGAAGCTCCCCGAGAAGTTCGTGGGTCGGACGGCCGGTTTCGGTACGGGTGACTGCTACGTACTCGCCCTTGTCAGTCGCCACGAGCTTCAGCTCCGCCACGTCCACACCTTGCCCGCGGGCAAACCCTTCGGCCGCCTTGGTCGGCTTGCCGTCGGCGCCAAAGGCGACCTTTGCTGCCGGCCCCATGGCGGTTATCTCGGCGTCGGGCTGCACGGCCGGGATATCGGTCACGACCAAAGCAAGTCGGCGCGGCGTACCGAGGGTGCGTACCGTCCCGAAGGAGAGGCGGGCCGCTTCCAGCTCCCGGCTGATGAGTGCCTCCAGCTCAGCCATCGCCCGGGGGATGAACCCGGCGGGAATTTCTTCAGTTCCTATCTCAAGGAAAAGCTCCTTGCCCATCACGCCTTCCCTCCTTTCAGCAGGGGATATCCCAGCCGCTCACGCTGCCGCACGTAAGCCTCGGCGCAGATGCGCGCCACATTGCGCACCCGGCCGATGTAGGAGGCTCGCTCGGTAACCGATATGGCGCCCCGGGCATCGAGAAGGTTGAAGGTATGGGAACATTTCATGACGAAGTCGTAGGCCGGGAACACGAGGTCCATTTCCGCCAGGCGGATGCATTCCCGCTCGTAGTTGGTGAACGATTCGAGAAGGAGAGGAACGTTGGCCTCCTCGAAGTTGTACTTGGAAAACTCCACCTCGGTGATGTGGTGGATGTCACCGTACTTGACCCCTTTGACCCACTCCAGGTCGTAGACGTTGTCGACGCCCTGGAGATACATGGCAATCCGTTCGCAGCCGTACGTTATCTCCCCGGCGACCGGCTTGAGGTCGATCCCTCCCGCCTGCTGGAAATAGGTAAACTGGGTGATTTCCATGCCGTCGAGCCAGACTTCCCAGCCGAGTCCCCACGCCCCGAGGGTGGGCGACTCCCAGTCGTCTTCCACGAAGCGGATGTCATGGGCATTGGGGTCAAGGCCGAAAGCCCTGAGGGAGTCGAGGTAAAGGTCGAGGATGTTCAGGGGGGAAGGCTTCATGATGACCTGAAACTGGTAGTAGTGCTGCAGGCGGTTTGGATTCTCCCCATAGCGGCCATCGGTAGGGCGGCGCGACGGCTCCACGTAGGCCACGTTCCACGGTTCGGGGCCGAGGACCCTGAGGAAGGTGGCAGGGTTGAAGGTACCGGCTCCCTTCTCCGTATCGTAGGGCTGCTGGATGACGCAGCCTTGCTTCGCCCAATACCCCTGCAACGAGAGGATCAGATCCTGAAAGGTCAAAGCATTCCCTCCTCTGTTTTCATAAGCCGATAAATTTTATTCAATGTAAAGCAGATTTGGCGTGCCTGAAAAAGGCTTCTGGTTCCAACAGGTTAGCCGCACAACTTTACAGTTTCTGCGCTGCTCTGTCAAGGATTATTAGCCCCAGGCACGCACGGAGCAACGATGGCGAGGGATCGCGATTGTTCACGCAGGACAGAAAAAAAGGGCGACAGAGATAATTCCTCTGTCGCCCTTTTCCATGAAACGATGTACGCCGAAAAGACCTACTCGGCCTTGGTCACAACCACCTTGAGCGTGGCGTTCACTTCGGGATGAATCTTGACCGTTGCGCTGAACTCGCCAAGCTGCTTGATCGGCTCGGCAAGAACGATCTTCTTGCGGTCGATCTCGAAGCCTTGGGCCAGGAGCTTCTCGGCCAGCTCCATGTTGGTCACGGCCCCGAACAGCTTCCCTTCCTCACCAGCCTGGTGGGCGAGGTTGAGGACGAGCGCTTCGATCTTGGCGGCAAGCGCACGTGCCTGCTCCAGCACCTTGTTCTTCTTGTACTCCATCTGGCGCTTGGCGTGCTCGAGAGCCTTGGCGTTCTTGGTCGTCGCCTCGATGGCGAGCCCCTTCGGCAGCAGGTAGTTCCTGGCATAGCCAGGAGCGACCTTGACGATGTCGCCGATATGGCCGAGGGTGTCGATGTTTTCCTTGAGAATTACTTTCATGTCATTCCTCCTAGCCTGTTTACAGGTTTTCGGGTTTTTTGGGGGAACGGAAATTCCCCCAGAGATCAAAGATGCCGAGAGCTGTCACCGCGATCGCCAAGTAAGGCTGAAACACGAGAAAGAGATAGAACAGCACCCGGAGAAAGGCCGGCGTTGCCAGCCGGTTGAAATAAAAAATGACGACCGCGAGCCCTTGGGCGAAATAGAGGGTCAGGGTCACGATCAGCACATTGAGCGCGGCGCTCGTCACGCCCGGATACTTGACGAGCATGGCGAACCCCGCTGCAATGACGGCCCATATGAGCTGGTCGGGATTCTTGAACTCCCTGAACATTCCGACCGCAGGTGGCACGGGGAGCCGCGGACTCAGGCGCCTGAGAAAGGTCAGGGTGACCGCTGTAATACAGCCCAGACAAATGATAATCAGCGCAGGGTAGACCTTACCGATGAGGACCCCTGCCTGCCGCAAACCCTGCTGGAATGTTTGCAGCTCCTCGCCCTTCAGACCGCTTTTTTCGTAGAGAACGGCGGTCTGCGAGATGCTCGCATCGATCCCCTTTTGCACGAAACCGTGAACGTCCACGCCCTGGCTGAGGCCGTAAATAGTGGCTGCTGCTGCCACAAGGATAGCCGCGAGGGCCACCGTCGACACGATAGCCCTCGCTCCGCCATTTTGACGTTCAAGAAAAAAGGGAAGCGCCAGGGATATGGCACCGCTCTGCAGAGCGTAGAGGGCGACAGTGGCCGGATCGGCCACGGCAGCCAGTACCCCTGCGGTAATGGCAACAATGGCCATACCGACCCGTTTACCGCTCTTCAGCGTGAAAAACACCCCGGGCAGCGGGGCAAAAAGAGCGGCAACCATACCGGCCAGCGGCAGCGACACATAGGCGAGGAACAGTGCCAGAGTGGCCGTGCTGCCCAGAACGATGTCCTGTGCCTTCCCGGTGACGGGAAACTTCATGCCGGACAGTCCGTCAGCTATGAATGTGGGCGCCGGCGATCGGCAACAGTGCTATATTCCGAGCCCGTTTGATGGCCTCGGTGATATCCCTCTGATGCTTGGAGCAGTTGCCGGAAATCCGGCGAGGAATGATCTTGCCACGCTCGCTGATGAAGTAGCGCAGGGTGCGCGGATCTTTATAATCGATGGTCAGCTGCTTGTCGGCGCAGAAACGGCAAACCTTCCTGCGCTGAAACGGCCGTTTCTTGCGGGGGCCGCCGCTTCTCTGGGGTGCTCTTTCGTCGCTCATCTATCGTAGTCCTCCGTTACTTATTCGTTTTCAGTTGGGGTCGCTTCGGTCACGCCGGCCGGCTCTTCCGCAGCAGCCCGGGGCTGCGCTGCAGGGGCCTCGACTTCACTCTCGAGTTTGACGCTCTGGTACCTGATGACCTTGTCATCAAGACGCAGACGTCTCTCCAGCTCGGCGATAAGAGCGGCGTCACCGTCAAAACGGAGATAATAGTAGCGCCCGCGGCTCATCTTGTTGATGGGGTAGGCAAGCTTCCTCGTACCCCAGTCTTCCAGCCGTTTGAAGTCACCCTTCATCTTGTCGATGACATCCTGCACCTTGGCTGAGAGGGCTTTGGTTTCCTCGTCGGCCAGGTCCGGCTGGACGATAATAATCGTCTCGTACATCCTCATGTTTCTTCCTCCTCACGGTTTTTGTAGCCCCGGTCCGACCCGGAGCAAGGAGATGCGGCATACTGCCGCTCTGTTGGAAACGCTTCTTTTACCACGGCTTGCATTATTTTACAAGGTTTTTTACACCGACTTGAGGAACGCCAATTTATTGCAAGGTCAAGGAAGGTGAGTGACGACGCGGAGGCGTAGCAGCGCTACGCCGCACAAGGAGTTGCGAAGCCTGACGCCGAGATTGCGGAAAAGTGGCGCTCCTGTCACACGTTGAAGCGGAAGTGCATGACATCACCGTCCTGAACCACATACTCTTTCCCTTCAAGCCGCATGAGGCCTTTTTCCTTGGCCCCGGACTCACCGCCGGCAGCAATGTAGTCGTTGTAGGCGATCACCTCGGCACGGATGAACCCCTTCTCGAAGTCGGAGTGGATAACTCCGGCCGCCTGGGGCGCCTTGGTGCCGCGAGGGATGGTCCACGCACGCACCTCTTTCTTGCCGGCGGTGAAATAGGTAATGAGCCCGAGGAGCTCGTAGCCGCTTCGAATGAGCCGGTCGAGCCCGGATTCGGCGAGCCCCATCTCGGCGAGAAAGAGCGCTTTCTCCTCGCCTTCGAGTTCGGCAATTTCCGCCTCGATCCGGCCACAGATGATGACCACCTGGGCGCCCTCGCCCGCCGCCAGTTCCCGCACCTGGCCCACGAAAGGGTGGTTGCCGTCGAGATCGTTTTCGGCCACGTTGGCTACATAGAGAACCGGCTTGCCCGTGAGCAGATGGAGATCGCGGAACCAGAGCCGCTCATCGTCGGTTTCCGCCAGCCCCCGCACTTCGCTCCCCTTTTCCAGTGCGCTCCTGACCCGGACGTAGAACTCCGCCTCTTCCTTGAACTTCCTGTCGCCGCTCTTTGCCTGTTTTTCAACCCGCTGAAACTTCTTTTCCACCGTATCGAGATCGGCCAGAGCCAACTCGGTCTTGATGACCTCGATGTCCCTCACCGGATCGATGCTCCCGTTCACGTGGACCACGTTCTCGTCATCGAAGCAGCGGACCACATGAATAATGGCATCGACCGAGCGAATATGGCCGAGAAACTGATTTCCCAGCCCCTCCCCCTGGCTTGCCCCTTTCACGAGACCGGCAATATCGAGAATTTCGATGGTCGTGGGGAGAATCCGCTCCGGCTTGACGATTTCGGCCAGCTTCTCCATCCGTGGGTCGGGTACCTGGACGATGCCCACATTGGGATCGATGGTACAGAAGGGGTAGTTGGCAGACTCCGCGCCTGCCGAGGTGAGCGCATTGAAAATGGTCGACTTGCCCACATTGGGGAGACCGACGATACCGCAGTTAAAGCCCATTGTTCACTTCTTTCACGACAAAAAGTAAGGGCGAGACACGCCTCGCCCTGTCACACGCCCTTGGCGCTTACATTACCAACGAGTCAGGAAACCGACACAAGATCCCGGCTGTTGCACAGGCTCATGGCCTTGGGAAGCCCTTCACGCAGAAGGAGCTGAAGGGCCTCGAGGGCGCCATCGGCAATCCCGTGAAACTGGAGTTGCTCCTCCCGGCTGAACGGACTCAGCACATAGTCGGCAGCATCTCCATGGTGAGGACGCCCGATCCCCACCCGCAGCCGACAAAAGCTACCGCCTCCCAACTCCTGCATGAGAGAACGCAGCCCGTTGTGGCCGGCATGCCCCCCGCCTTCTTTCAGTTTGATCCGCCCGAAGGGGATGTCGAGATCATCATGAATGACGACGAGCTGTGTCAGGGGAAGCTTGTGGAAGCGGAGTGCTTCCGCCACCGCGCGCCCCGACAGATTCATGAACGTCTGGGGCTTGAGGAGAAGGAGTCGTTCCCCCTGCCAGTTTCCCTCACCATAAAGGCCTGAGAAACTTTTACGGGTGACGGAAATATCGGCCACCCGCGCAAGGTTGTCCAAAACTATGAAACCCGCGTTTTGGCGGGTCCATAGATATTTCGAGCCGGGGTTTCCCAGCCCCACGATGAGATGTGTTGCCATGGCAGCAGCGGAAAACTACTCGGCGGCAGGAGCCGCCTCTTCACGCGCCCGGCCAAGCACGCTCACCACGGAAGCCCTGGGGTCGTCAAGCACCTTCACCCCAGCAGGAGCCTGGATGTCGCCCACGTGAATGGAGTGACCGATGGTAAGTGCCGTCACGTCCACGTCGATGTGCTCGGGAATCTGATTGGGGAGACACTCGACATCAAGCGCATGCATGGCGTAGTCGAGCAGGCCACCTTCCTTCACCCCGGCGGCGGTACCAACGAGGTTCACCGAAACCTTCACGCGCACCTTGTCGGTAAGGTTGACCTTGTGAAAGTCGACGTGCTGCCACGTTCCCCGGAGCGGGTCGCGATAGCCGTCAGCCACAATGACGGTGGCACCGTTGACACTCCCCTCACCCACGAGGGTAATGAGGGTGTTGAGCCCCCCGGCGATGGCCGCACTCAGCTCCTTCGGATTGACGGTCACGGAGACCGCCTCCATGCCCTTGCCGTAGACGACGCCAGGGACAAGTCCTGCGGCGCGCAGCTTGCGACACACGCTCTTGCCGGCCCCGGTTCTCAGTTCCACATTCAGTTTGTGTTCCATACATCCTCCGATGTTAGCGTTTTCCTTGCAGGGGCCCATTATGGCCCGGAACAGGGCGGACTGCCGTCCACTCCCGCGATCTATCTAGACAAAGAGCGAGCTCACCGACTCGTCTTCGTGAATGCGCCTGATGGCTTCGGCCAAAAGCTCAGCCACGGAGATAACCTTGATCTTGGTGGTCCGCTCCTCTTTTTCTCCGAGCGGGATGGTGTCGGTGATAACGATCCCTTCGATGTCCGACTCGTTAATCCTGTCGATAGCAGGACCCGACAGGACGCCGTGGGTGGCACAGGCATAGATGGACTTGGCGCCGTGCTCCTTCAGTGCGCGGGCGGCCTGCGTCAGGGTGCCGGCCGTGTCGATCATGTCGTCGAGAATGATGGCGGCCTTGTCACGAACGTCGCCGATGAGGTGCATGACTTCGGCCACGTTGGGGCCGGTGCGCCGCTTGTCGATCACCGCCAAGGTGCACCCGAGCCGCTTGGCGAAGGCCCGGGCCCGCTCGGTGCCGCCCGCATCGGGAGAAACCATGACGATGTTGTTGTTGGGAAAACGCTGGCGCAGGTGTTCAAGAATGACGGGCGCCGCGTAGAGGTTGTCGACCGGGATATTGAAGAAGCCCTGAATCTGGCCGGCATGCAGATCAACCGTCACCACCCGGTCGGCACCGGCAGTCGTGATGAGGTCCGCCACAAGCTTCGAGGTGATCGGGGTGCGCGGCGCGGCCTTGCGGTCCTGACGGGCATAGCCGTAGTAAGGGATGACGGCGGTGATGGTGGCTGCCGACGCCCGCTTGAGGGCGTCCATCATGATGAGGAGCTCCATCAGGTTGTTGTTCGTCGGATTGCAGGTGGACTGGATCACGTAGATGTCGCGGCCGCGAACATTCTCGCCGATTTCCACCATGATCTCGCCATCCGAGAAATTCTTGACCTTGGCCTTGCCGAGGGGGACGTTGAGATGGTGGCAAATTTTCTCTGCCAGTGCCGAATTGGAGTTACCGCTGAACACCCTGATTTTGTTTTCCATATCTACCCGCTACCTTTTCGGAGCTTATTTCTGGTGGCTGGGGCGCCAGGGATCGAACCTGGGAATGCCGGAATCAAAATCCGGTGCCTTACCGCTTGGCGACGCCCCAATAATCAATCAACTAACAAAGGGTCTGCATGACCGCCGCAAACCAGTCCGCTTCATTCTTGATCGCGGCACAGGCACGACGGGCCGTTTCGTCCTCCGCAAAGACGCCGAAAACCGTAGGCCCGCTCCCCGACATGAGGGCGCCGGCAGCTCCGGCTGCAAGCAAGCGTTCCTTGATCTCGCAGATCACCGGAAAGCGCGGAATCGTTACGGTTTCCAGGTCGTTGGAAAGGATGGCACAGACTTCGTCCAAAGTGCCGTAGGAACGCGAAACTATAGCGGCTTCGCCTTTCTTTGTCAATTGCAAATTTTGGTAAACCCAGCCGGTCGAGACGTGGATTCCCGGGTTC
>DATDMX010000222.1:0-2704 GCA_036518575.1 Geobacteraceae bacterium
CAAGGTGCGCCTCGCCCCCACCTCCTACGCCGAGCTGGTGGCCAAGGCGCTTCCCCTCGTGCAGGACAAGCTGCACGAGCAGCAGATCAAGGTCGCCCTCGACCTCGCCCCGGACCTCCCGCCGATGCAGGCGGACCAGGAGCTCCTGCGCAATTGCCTGTTCAACTTCATCACCAACGGCGCCCAGGCCATGCCGGCAGGAGGCACCATAACGCTGGGGGCCGCGTTCGACAAGGAAAGCGAGGTGTTCCGCCTCACCTTTGCCGACGAAGGGGTCGGCATTGCCCCGGAGGAGAAGGACAAGATATTCCAGCCCTACTTCACCACCAAGGAAGCGGGCATAGGGCTTGGCCTCGCCATTACGGAGCGCATCGTCAAGGAACACGGCGGCACCATCGAGGTGGAAAGCGAGCCCGGCAAGGGCACCGTCTTTACGGTCCTTCTGCCGGCAAAAGTCCAAAAGGCGGCGTAGGAAGCACACACCTCCACCTTCATTTCAGCGGAGAAACCATCCATGTCCGGCAGCATCCTCATAGTCGACGACGAAAAAGGCCAGCGGGAAATCCTACGCGCCATCTTGAGCAAGGAAGGGTATCGGATTGTGGACGTACCCGGAGGGCGCGAAGCGCTCGCCGCCCTTGAGACCGAGGAGTACGACCTCATCCTCACCGACCTGAAAATGCAGGGACTTTCGGGGCTGGAGCTGATGGAGCGGGTCCTTGCCGGCAACCCCCAGCAGTGCATCGTCATGATGACCGCCCACGGCACGGTGGATTCGGCCGTGGAGGCCATGAAGAAGGGGGCTTTCGACTACCTGGAAAAACCGCTGGAACGGGAGAATCTCCTCCTCACCCTGCGCAGGGCCTTCGAGCGCGTTCAACTCGTACGGGAAAACAGGCTCCTTCAGCGCCAGCTGGCGGCAACCGTCACCATCCCCTCCATCATCGGCGAGCATCCGAAGATAAAGGAAATTTTCCGCATCATCGCCAAGATCGCCCCCACCGGTTCGACAGTCCTCATCTACGGCGAATCGGGCACGGGGAAAGAACTGGTCGCGCGCGCCATTCACGACCGCAGCCCCCGCAAGGACGGGCCGTTCTTCGCCATCAACTGCGCCGCCATCCCCGACACGCTCATGGAGAGTGAGCTCTTCGGCCACGAAAAGGGGGCCTTCACGGGCGCAAGCTCCCGCGAGGTGGGGATCTTCGAGGCGGCCGGCGGCGGCACCGTCTTTCTCGATGAAATCGGCGAAATGAACGTGGCCATGCAGGCGAAACTCCTGCGGGCCATCCAGCAAAAGGAAATCCGCCGCGTGGGCGGCAAGGTGAACATCCCCGTTGACGTGCGCATCATTTCCGCCACCAACAAGGACCTGGAAGCGGAGATCAAGAAGGGGCAGTTCCGCGAAGACCTCTTCTACCGCCTGAACGTCATCCGCCTCAACCTCCCCCCCCTCAGGGAGCGGGGGAATGACATCGTCACCCTCGCCAATTTCTTCGTGGACAAGTACGCCACCTCTTCCGGCATGGCGGTCAAGGGTATCTCTAAGCAGGCCTTCAAGATCCTCATGAGCTACAGCTGGCCCGGGAACGTCCGGCAGTTGGAGTCGGTCATCGAACGGGGCGTCCTCATGGCCGAAAGCGAGTACATCACCCCGGAGGACCTCCCCGCCGAGGTCCACGACGACACCACCCCCTCGGGACACCTCCCCTTCGAGTTCCCGCCGAGCGGCATCTCCATCGAAGAGCTGGAGCGGGAACTCATCATGAAGGCGATGGAGCGGGCCGACTGGGTCATTGCCAAGGCAGCCCCCCTTCTCGGCATGAGCTACAAGACCCTCCAGTACCGGCTGGAAAAATTCGGCATAGAAAAGCCCTAGCCCCCTCTCCACCCTCTTGTCAGCCACCCGTCCTCTGGTATTATGGTAAGGGTCGCCTGCCCGCGTGCAGCGATCTTCTTACCATAAAATCCCCGCCACCATTCTTGACAGGAGTCTCCCATGGACTTTGCCAAAATGCTCCATCGTTTCACCGTCATTCCCTCCCTTCCCGATGAGCTCGCGGCACTTCATCGTATCGCCTACAATCTCTGGTGGACATGGGAGCCAGAGGCCATCGAACTCTTCAAGCGGCTGGACCCCGACCTCTGGAAGGAGACACGTCACAATCCCGTCGAAATCATCGGCATCCTCCAGCAGACCACCCTCGACGGGCTCATCACCGACGAGGGGTTCATGTCCCACCTCGCCCAGGTGGACGAGAAACTCTCCGAATACCTGTCGAGCACCACCTGGTTCGAAAAGTACCATCCGGGCAACGGCACCCTGCGCATCGCCTACTTCTCCATGGAATTCGGCCTCCACGAATCACTCCCCGTCTACTCGGGGGGCCTCGGCATCCTTGCCGGCGACCATCTCAAGTCCGCAAGCGACCTGGGCCTTCCCCTCGTGGGGGTGGGGCTCCTCTACCGCCAGGGGTACTTCCGTCAGTACCTGAACATCGAGGGGTGGCAGCAGGAGTTCTACCCCGAGAACGACTTCTACAACCTCCCCCTCCACCTGGAACGGGACGACCAGGGAAAACCCCTCACCTTTGAGCTCGACCTTGCCGGCCGTCGCGTGCTCGTCCATATCTGGCGGGTACAGGTAGGACGCATTTCCCTCTACCTGCTCGACACGAACCTGGAGGACAACACCCCTGAGGAC
>DATDMX010000223.1:0-2998 GCA_036518575.1 Geobacteraceae bacterium
CGTAGCGGAGTTTACCCGCATCGCCACCTCCCCTGACAGCGACTTCGCGACCAAGCGCCCGAAGGCGGGACGAGAGGTTCCCGGGAACGGCCAGGTAGAAGGAGCGGTCGATGCCCCGGGGAGCGCGGATCGTGTCGCCCAAAGTCGAGACGGTTTCATAGGTCGAGCGTCGCACAGAGGCGCTGGCACGCGTAGCCACCATGTCCGGCGCCATGGTCGACCTCAAGCCGCTTATGCGCACGGGAAGATCAAGGGCGAGGAGGTAGCGCGAACGCCCCGGTTCGGGGTAGATGGTCTGAGCAACCCGCGAACCCGGGCCAACACGCCCTTCCTCGGCAGCCGGAGGATTTCGGCGTACCCACGCCCCGCCATCGTAGCTATTGAGAACAATACCGCGCCAGTAGAGGGTTTCCTTGGGAAGCGGCGGGGAAGCCGCCCGAAAGGCGACGCTCTTCTCCTCGCCCACGGCCGATGCTCTCCCGGGACTTACCTTTTCGCTGAAGCCTGTCGTCTGGACCGTCGCACCATTGAGGAAATTCCAGAGTGGATACTGGGTCCGGGGGAGAATGAGGAAGAAAAAGAGCATGAGGACAAGGGAGGCGGACGGCAGGACAGAGGCCACGACAATGACCTTCTTCAGCCCCTGAGAGGTGAATAGCGTGGCGTTGTCATTGGTGTAGAACGTCAGCACCACAAGCGCAACGCCCGTCAGCATGGTGATGAGAAAGAGATAAGCAACGAAAACCGCACTCAGGTTGAAGAGGGAGGAGCTCGCCAGAGCGAACAAGGACAGGGCCAGAATCTGGAGGTAGTGCCGGGTGTTCTTTTCGCTCGCAAGCCGCACGGCAATAAGGGCCACGAGCAGGTTGACCACCGGCACGATAAAGCTCTCCCTGCGAAACTGGGCAGCATAGAAGAGGAAAAAGGCGATGGATATGATGGTGGGAATGCGGCCGCCCAGCTCCCGGCCCCGCCGCTCGGCAACGACACCGCAGACAAGAGCGAAGGGGAAGACGAATCTGGCCACGGCGTCGAGATAGGGAAAGAGGGGGAGAAAGCCGATGAGGGCTGAGGCGTACACAAGAATATCGAGGAGCGTCTTAGCCCTGACCATAAACAGCCAACTCCTTCAACAAGCGAAGACGATGACCGCGCGAAAGCGCCGGCGCTATTGTCTCACACCTGGTCCTGAGTCCCACCGGCCGACCCTCGCCCATGAGCCGGTTCACGAGATATGCGGCGCAGGAAAGCTGTTCCTCCACCGTTCTTGCCGGGAGAAGGGCCGGGTCGAGGACAACGGGAAGCGCAGAGGCGGACGCAAGCTCCTTTACCTTCAGTTCGTCATGCTTTGCCGACAGCCGCCAGTGAATCATCTTGAGGGGCTCCCCTCCCGTGTAGTCGGCTATCTTTATGATGTCTCCGTCGTATCCCTTGAGGGGGGAGGCCACAGTTCCCACGTTCCCCTTGCTCGCATCTCCCCCAGCCGGAGGGCACGCCCGGGGAGCGGGGAAGACCGCCACCTCCTCGGGAAGCATTCCCCGCTTGCCGCGCACGAAAAAGTTCACCGGAAACGGAGAGAGCACCCGGCACTCGCCGACACTTCGAAGACCACGCTCGGGAAAGGCGTGGGTGAAGGAAACTGTCCCCTCGCCGGCCGCCGAAACGACCGGGAGTGTGGCGACACGGCCGAGGATTTCCACCCTCAGAAGAAAAGAAGGGAGTCTGCGCTTGGTGTTCTTGAGATGGACAGTTAGAAGCGTCTGGCGGCCGGCGTAGACTTCGTCCGGGAGCGTGCACGCGAGCTGCAGCCCCTGAATGTTGGCCCAGCCCAAAACGCCCGAAACAGCCATAAAGCCGAGGAGGGCCGAGACGACGAGGAAGAGGAGGTTGTTCCCCGTGTTCACCGCTGCAAAGCCGAAGAGAAACGTCAGGGCGACGTAAAAGCCGCCGGCCTTCGTTATCCTCAGACCAGAGGGACGGAGATGGTGGTGATGATTGAGCTTAATACCTCCTCCTTGACGATGCTCTCCCCTTCCTCCCGACAAATGAGGCGATGGGCGCACACCGGCACCGCCACTTCCCGCACATCCTCAGGCGCCACGAAGTCCCGCCCTTCAAGGTATGCTCTGGCGCGGGCCGCCTCGGCCAGATTTATGCCGCCGCGGGTGGAGATGCCGGAAAGGACAAGGGGATGGCGACGGCTGGCGGCGACAATGGAGAAAATATAGTCGTTCACCTTGTCGGAAAGATAGACGTTGGCCCGCACTGCCTGCCGCGCAAGAAGGATGTCGTCGTGACCGACGACCGCAGGGATATGCTGGATGTCGTCGCGAATGCTCCCGTAGCGGATAATTTCCTTTTCGATCGCTTCGGGAGGGTACCCGATGCCGGTCCTGATGTTGAAACGGTCGAGCTGTGATTCCGGCAGGGGGTAGGTCCCCACCTGTTCGACGGGGTTCTGGGTGGCGATAACGAGAAAGGGGTCGGGCAAGGGATAGGTCACCCCCTCCACCGTGACCCGACGTTCCTCCATGGCCTCCAGCATGGCGCTCTGGGTCTTGGGCATAGCCCGGTTGATCTCGTCGACGAGTACGATGTTGTTAAAAATAGGGCCGGGAACGAAACGGAAGCGGTTTTCTTCGCGATTGAAAATGGAGAGCCCGGTAATATCGGAGGGGAGAAGGTCGCTCGTGCACTGGATGCGGCCGAAGGAGAGATCAAGGACACGGGCGAGAGCGAGCGCCAGGGTCGTCTTGCCGAGACCGGGCAGATCCTCGAGGAGAATGTGACCACCCGTGAGGAGAGCAATGACCGACAGCCTGATGGCCGGCTCCTTCCCCTTGAGATACTCGCTCCCCAGCTTGCCGATCACCGCGAGCATCTCGTCCCGTTTTGCCAGGCCGCCGGCATCCCCGCCAGAAAACGCCTGCGTGGCCTTGCGCACTTCGCTCCCCATTTCTCCTCCGCTCCTTGGTCAAGGTGCCAACCGATCTACTAT
>DATDMX010000224.1:0-6846 GCA_036518575.1 Geobacteraceae bacterium
CGTCTTCGTCGGCTCTTTGAAAAAAATCGAAATGTGGAGCCAGGTGGCGTGGGAACAGGTGCTCACCCAGGCCGAGAAGGATTTCCCCTCCGACACCGCCGCTCTGGCGGAGCTGGGACTCTAGTTTATGGAGTTCCGGCACACGTCGGTACTGGCGGAGGAGGTGCTCACCTTCCTGGCGCCGCGCCCCGGCGGCACATACGTGGACGGCACCGTGGGCGGGGGAGGGCATGCCGCCCTCGTACTCGAAGCGTCGGCACCCGATGGCCGGCTGATTGGTTTCGACCGGGACGAGGAAGCGCTCAAAGCCGCTGCCGCCCGGCTTGCTGCTTTCGGGGAGCGCGTGACGCTCATCCACGGGAACTTCGCCGGGATGGCGCAGGAGTTGGCCGTGCGGGGCATTAATGGTGTCGACGGCATCCTTTGCGATCTTGGCGTCTCCTCCCACCAGCTTGACACGGGGGCGCGAGGTTTCAGTTTTCAGCAGGACGCCCCCCTCGACATGCGCATGGATACGAGTTCCGGGTCGACGGCGGCTGACCTCGTGAACGATCTCCCCGAGGAGGAGCTCTTCCGTATCATTCGTGACTACGGCGAGGAGCGTTGGGCCAAGAGGATTGCAGCGTTCATCGTTCGTGCCCGGCAAACGGAGCCCCTCACCACGACGTTGCAGCTCGTGGACGTGATCAAGGGGGCAATCCCCCGGGCGAAGTGGGAGGAGCGGCTCCACCCGGCGACGCGGACATTTCAGGCCCTGCGGATTGCCGTGAACGGCGAGCTGGAAAGTGTCGAACAGGGCGTGGCTGCGGGCGTGAAGCTCCTCAATCCGGGGGGGCGGATCGTCATCATCTCGTTTCACTCCCTGGAAGACCGGATCGTCAAGGAGAGTTTTCGGGAGTTTAGCCGTGGCTGTATCTGCCCCCGGGAACTTCCGATCTGTGTCTGCAACCATAAGCCGAAGCTGAAAGTGCTCACGTCCAAGCCGGTCATGGCGGCCCCCGGCGAGGTGGAGGCCAACCCCCGGGCGCGCAGTGCACGCCTGAGGGCCGCGGAGAAAATGACGCCGTAGGGCGGAGGTCAGAGTCAATGTCGAACGCCAAAATCGCCTATAGCAAAGTCGCAGCTCCCGCACGGTTCGTGGATCTCTCCGCTCGGCGTTGGGAGCTTTTCCCCTATGTCATCGTGGTTCTTGTCCTCCTGACGTCCGTCTCCATCTTCCATGTCTGGTCGCGCGTGAAGGTCATCGACCTCAATCTCCAGGTCTCTGATCTGAAGCGGCAGATGAAGGAGCAGCAGCAGGAATCCAACCGCCTGAGTCTCGAAGTGGCGTCGCTCAAGACGCCGGCCCGGATTGAAGAACTGGCGAAAGGTGAACTCGGAATGAGGCTACCCAGCGACCAGCAAGTGGTCACCGTCAGATGATAGAGAAGCGGGAGAAATGGGCACGGGTCCGCATCCGGCTGGTGGGCGGCCTCTTTGTCTTTTTCTTTGCCGCTGTCTCGGCTCGCGCCCTCTATCTCCAGGTGGTGGAAAGAGACCAGCTCGTCAAGCTGGCGGAAAGGCAGCACCAGAAGATCGTCCCTCTCACCCCGGCCCGCGGCGTCATCTATGACGCCAATAACGCGGCGCTGGCCGTTTCGGTGGAAATGGACTCCTGCTACGCCGAGCCGCGCAATATCGAAAATGTCACCGATTTTGCCACCCGCCTTGCCCCCCTCCTCGGCATGACCCGGGAGGCGTTGGAGCGAAAACTTGCCGGCAACAAGAATTTCGTCTGGCTGCAGCGGCGGATTCCGCCGGATCAGGCTCAGAAGATACGGGAGATGGAGCTCGAGGGGATCGGCTTCGTCAAGGAGAGCAAGCGCTTCTATCCCAATAAGGAGATGGCCGGCGCTGTCATCGGTTTTACGGGACTTGATCCCAGCGGTCTCGAGGGGATCGAGCGCAAGTATGACTCCACCATGCTTGGCAGCAACGGCTATCTCGTTACGGAGCGCGATGCCCTCGGCCGGGACATTGCCCTGAAGGGGATGGTGGTAAAGGGAGCATCCAAGGGGAACAATGTCGTCCTCACGCTCGACAAGAACATCCAGTACATAGCGGAGAAGGAGCTGGGCAAAGCCGTGGTTTCGAGCGGCGCCAAGGGGGGAATCGCCCTCGTCATGGAGCCGCGCAGCGGCAAGGTGCTCGCCATGGCCACCTATCCCGGCTTCAATCCCAACTCATACGCGAGCTATGGACCGCAGTTCCTGCGTAACCGGGCCATAACTGACAGCTTCGAGCCGGGCTCGACCTTCAAGGTGTTTCTCGTGGCCGCGGCCCTGGAGGAGAAGGTGGTCTCCCCCGGCGACGGCTTTAACTGCGAGAACGGCAGCTACAACATCGGCGGAAGAACCATTCACGACACGCACCGCTACGGGCGGCTGTCGGTGGCGGAAGTCCTCAAGTATTCGAGCAATATCGGCGCCGCGAAAATCGGCGCCCGTCTCGGGTCCGAGCGTCTCTACAACTATCTGCGGGGGTTCGGATTCGGCGAACGGAGCGGCATCGATCTGCCGGGCGAGGTGAGCGGGAGCCTGCGCGACCGGAACCAGTGGTTCGGAGTCGACCTGGCCACCATTTCCTTCGGCCAGGGAGTAACGGCCTCTTCCCTGCAGCTGGCTACGGCCATGTCGGCCATCGCCAATGGTGGCGTGATCATGAAGCCCTACCTGGTGGAGAGAATTACCAATGAAAACGGCGATACGCTCCAGAGTTTCGCCCCCAGGGAACGGCAGCGGGTGGTGTCACCCGAAACGGCTCGCAGCGTTGCCAAGATGCTCGAAGGGGTGACGACCGAGGGGGGGACGGGCACGAATGCGGCGGTGGACGGGTACCGGGTAGCCGGAAAGACCGGTACCGCCCAGAAGGTCGATCCCATCACCCATGGCTACTCGGTGGACAAGAGAACCGCGTCGTTTCTCGGTTTCGTCCCGGTAGAGAACCCGCGGCTCACCATTCTCGTCGTGATCGACGAGCCGAAAACGAGTCCCTACGGCGGGGTGGTGGCGGCACCGGCCTTCAGTGGCATCGCCCTCCAGTCCCTGTGCTACCTGAAGGTGCCCCAGGACAAGGCGAGCAAGCCGCGCCAGCCGGAAAAGATCGAGGTGAAGGCTTCCCCCCCTGCTGATGCCCAGGTGGCGGCGGCGGAGGGAACGGTCAGCGACGACGGGCAGGGATCGGTCATGCCCAATTTCCGCGGCATGAGCATGCGGCAGGTCCTGCAGACCATGGAAAAGAGGTCTCTCAACGTACGTATCCTCGGGAGCGGCAGGGCCGTGGAGCAGAACCCGGCCCCCGGCCAGAGGATCGGCCCGGCGGATCAGGTGTGGGTGAAATTCGCCCCTTCAGCGTGAGAGAAGTAATGAAAAAAGTTTACGTTTTTCGCTGGAAAAAACTTTTGACAATTAGCCGGCGATGAGGTCAAATGCAACTGAGTGAATTGCTGAAAACGGTCGAGCCGTTGACGGTAAGCGGCGCCACAGAAATGGAGATCCAGGGCCTCTGTTACGATTCCCGACAGGTGAGGCCCGGCGGTCTCTTTTTCGCGTTAAGAGGGGCGGCGGTCGACGGCCACAGCTATATCGGCGCGGCTGTAGCGGCAGGCGCCGCGGCTCTGGTGGTGGAAGATCCCTCGACGGTGCCGGCCGGGGTCACCTGCGTGACGGTCGCCGACAGCCGTCTCGCCATGTCCCTCATGGCCGCCGTGTTCTACGGCAACCCAACCGCAGCGGTCCCCCTCATCGGCATCACCGGCACGAACGGCAAGACGACCACGACCTACCTGGTGGAGGCTATCCTCGAGGCGGCGGGAATCCCCGCAGCCGTACTCGGCACGGTCAGTTATCGTTTTCGTGACGCGGCTATACCCGCCCCCCATACCACGCCCGAATCCGTGGACCTGCAGCGGATCTTGCGGGAGTTGGTGGACAGGGGGGCGCGCAGCGTCGTCATGGAGGTTTCCTCTCACTCCCTCGACCAGCACAGGGTTGACGGGTGCAGCTTCAACATCGGCATATTCACCAATCTCACCCGCGATCACCTGGATTACCATCGGGACATGGAAACGTACCTGGAGAGCAAGCTCAGGCTCTTTACCGAACTCCTCCGTCCAGACGCGGGTAAACCGGAGCGACGAGGGGTGGTGAATGTCGATGACCCGTACGGCGCGACGTTTGTCGCCCGGGCTGCCTGCCCGGTGATAACCTACGGCATAAACGCCCATGCGGATGTGACGGTACGCGACATCGTGTTCTCGGTGGCGGGAACGAGCGGCGTCCTGGTTACCCCTGCGGGAGAGGAACCCTTCCAGGCACGGCTCCTCGGCCGTTTCAACCTTGCCAACATCCTAGCCGCCGTTGCCACCGGCATTGCCCTCGGTCTGCCGCTCTCCGTCATCCGGGCCGGGATCGAGGGACACCGCAGCGTGCCGGGCCGGATGGAAACGGTTGAGAACGACCGGGGGATTGCGATCCTCGTCGATTACGCCCACACGGGAGACGCGCTGGAAAACGTCCTGCGCACGCTGACAGAGCTTGCCACAGGCCGGATCATCACGGTCTTCGGCTGCGGTGGCGACCGCGACCGGGGGAAACGTCCGGTAATGGGAGGGGTGGCCGCCACCTTCAGCGACTTGGCCATTATCACTTCCGACAACCCTCGCACTGAGGAGCCACTGGCCATTATGGCCGAGATCAGGGAGGGGATCCTCCCTATGGGGCTGCGGGAGTACGCCGTCGACGAGTTGAGCGAGGGCTTTACCGGCAAGGGGTTCGTCGCGGTCGAAAACCGTCGCGACGCCATCCGCCTGGCCGTGCGCGTGGCCCGGCCAGGGGATATCGTCCTGCTGGCCGGCAAGGGGCACGAAGACTATCAGATCATCGGCAAGGTGAAGCACCACTTCGACGATCGGGAGGAGGCGGCAGCCGCCTGCCGGGAGCTGGAAGGCTGAACCCCTGCCGTTTGCATGCAGATTGAACCGTTCGGAGAGCGAACGAGATACGGACAGTACATGCTCTTCACCATTGACGACATAACCCGGGCAACGGGGGGAACGGTCCACGGTGGCGGGTGCGCTGGTGTGACGGGCGTCAGCACCGACTCCCGCACGGTGGCAGCCGGCGAGCTCTTCGTGGCGTTGCGCGGGGAGCGCTTCGACGGTCACGATTTTGTCGCCGCGGCGGCCGAAAGGGGCGTCGCGGCATTTCTCGTTGCCGCCGACTGGCTCGCCTCCCACGAGCTCCCCGCCGGCTCCGTCTGCATCGCGGTGGCCGACACCCTTGCGGCCCTCGGTGACCTCGCGGCCTATCACCGGCAGCGCTTCGCCATTCCCGTCGTAGCGGTTACGGGAAGCAACGGCAAGACCACCACCAAGGAGATGTTGGCCGCCATCCTTTCGGTCACCGGTCCGGGGCTCAAGACCGCGGGAAACCTCAATAATCTCATCGGCCTGCCGCAGATGCTGTTCCGGCTTACCTCCTCCCATACTTGGGCGGTCCTGGAGGTGGGGATGAGCGAACCGGGAGAGATCGACCGACTGGCCACCATCGCCCGCCCGCAGGTGGGGATAATCACCAACGCCCTCCCGGCCCACCTCGAAAGCATGGAGAGCGTGGAGAACGTGGCCCGTGCCAAAGGGGAGCTGTTTCTGCGACTTCCCGCCGCCGGCACCGCCGTTTTCAATGCCGACGATCCGCTCGTAGCAACTCTTCCCGTGGCGGACGGAGTGGCGCGCCTTTCCTTCGGGCTCGACCAAGCGGATGTGACCGCGACCTCATGCTCGCGCCGGGGAAAGGCGGGGCAAACGTTCCTCCTCCACGTGGGGGGCGAAACGGTGGCGGTGGAGCTTGCCGCCTTCGGTCGGCACAACATAGCGAACGCCGTGGCCGCTGCCGCTGCCGCCCATGCCCTGGGTATTTCTTCAGCCCAGATCAAGGAAGGGCTGGAGCAGTTCCGCCCGGTGGCAAAACGTTTCAATCTAGAGGAGCTCGGTGACGTGACTCTCATCGACGACAGCTATAATGCCAATCCCGCCTCCATGGCGGCGGCCCTCATAACGCTCGGCGAAGTGAAGGAAGAGTGCCGCGCCGCGGCGGTGTTGGGGGACATGCTGGAGATGGGAGAGCGGAGCGCGGAAGCTCACCGCAATGTGGGACGGCTGGCCGCCTCGCTCGTCGAGCGCCTTTACGTCATGGGTGAGATGGCGACGGAAGTGGCGACGGGGGCCGTGGAAGGAGGCCTTGACGCCGCCGACATCTGCGTCATGGGTAGCCACCGGGAGATCGTCGTCGATCTCTGCGGCTGGCTGGAAAAGGGTGACTGCATCCTCGTCAAGGGCTCTCGTGGCATGAGGATGGAGGCTGTGGCGGAAGGGCTTCGCGACGCCTTGATGACCGGGAAAAGGACGGTGGCCTGATGCTTTACCATCTCTTCTATCCGCTTGCCTCCTCGATAAAGCTCTTCAACGTCTTCAAGTATCTGACATTTCGGACCATCTACGCCATGATCACAGCCCTCGTGGTCTGCTTCATCTTGGGCCCCTGGATCATCCGTACCCTGCAGGGGCTGCAGGCGCGTCAGGTGATCCGGACCGATGGCCCCGAATCCCATCTGAAGAAGCAGGGGACGCCCACCATGGGAGGGGTGCTCATCCTGACCGCCATCGTCGTGCCGACCCTTCTCTGGGCCGACCTTGCCAACCGCTACATCTGGACAACGCTCTTCATCATCGTCGGCTACGGCATCATCGGCTTCGTGGACGACTACAAGAAAGTGGTGGAGAAGAACCCGAAGGGCCTTTCGGCGCGC
>DATDMX010000225.1:0-4207 GCA_036518575.1 Geobacteraceae bacterium
GCACCGCTCCACTCAGCGGGTGGGGCGGGCGCTGGTCGGGCATGGGGTCGAGAAAGCGGCGGTCGTCGAGGTCGTGGATGATACCTTCCGCCTCCTTCACGATGGCAAGGCTCTGGCCCCGGATGGCATCGCCGCGCTCCAGTTCCCGGCGGGCAAAGGATACGGCATGGCACCCCCCGCAGACCGAAAGCATCTCCTCGCGGCGGGGCTTGGCCTCGGCAGCCGGATAGGGAGCGCCTCCGGAGCTCATGGTGATGCCGAAGGAAACGTTGTGGCTTCCCTTCACCATGTGGCAGCTCTGGCAGGTGGGTCCCATGGCCGCCCCGGCTGAGGCGAAGAGAGTACCATGGAGCGAGGTCTGCCACATCTCCCACTGGGGATGGTCCGGTCCCATGTGGCACTTGGCGCACACACCGGGGTCGCGGACGATGGCGAGGCTCGTGTTGTGGCTCGTGTGGCAGGAGGCGCAGGAGCTCTCCACGCTGTGGCAGGCGTTACACCCCGCCTCTCCCATCTCGCTCGACTGCTTGAGAAAACGGGCGCACTGCACGCCCGACAGCGGCTTGGCGCTTCCCTCCTCATGACAGAAGCGGCATTCGCCCTGCGGCCGGCCGGAGAGGTTGCGGGTGCACCCCCACCCCGAGTGGAGTCCCATGCCGTGGCGGCTGGCGGTATGCTCGGCCAGGGCCTTGGCATGGCAGGTGCCACAGACCTTCATGGTGACCCGGGCCTCACCCTTGTCGATGCGTTTGTGATCTGTCCCGTGACAGGCGGAGCACCCAACCTTCGCCCGGGCGTGGGCACTCCCCTCCCACTGCCGCACCGCGGCCGGAGTCTTGAGGCGATGACAGTCGAGGCAGTCATCCGCTGCCGCCGCCGACACGAGACTGAAAAGCCACACGAACATCGTAAAAAACCGCATCACTTACCTCCCTCTTTCCCGGCCGTACGGCGGTACTCCTCGGCGGTGATGAGACCCTCGCTCCGCCATTTTCTCAACTCCAGCAGCCGCTGTCGCGTTTGCGGTTCCGGGGCCAGCGTCTCGTCGGGGGGGAGCCCCGCAACACGGAAGAGATGGCCGTCGGAACGCACCACGAGCTCCCGACCGTGACGGGTGAAACACCCGGCGCTCGCCGCGGTAAAGACGGCCAGCTCCTTATCCTCGCGGTAGAGGTGGCCATCGATGAACAGGGAGGTGGCGCCGGGAGAAAAGGCGAGGGCACGCCCCGGGAGACTGTGAGCGGGTCGTTCCCCCCCTGCCCAGGGATCGATGAGGCTGCTGGCACCGCGGCCATCGCCGTAGAGCACCGCCTCGCCGAAGGGAGTAAAGAGTGCTCCGCCCGCGTCAAGGGAAACCGAGGCGAGCTCCTGCTCCTCGCCGCTCTCCAGATGCCGGAGTATCACCTTGAGGTAGGGGGAGAAGGCGGGAGGGTCGTGGAAGCGGGTGTAGACGATGGCGTCGCCCCACGGGGAAACGGCGAGGTGGAAGAAGCCGGGGAGCGCGCCGCCCCATTGTTTGACCGTGGAGCGCATGAGTGTCGTCGATGAAAGGGTAATGGCCTTTGGCGCGGCTATGCCGTCCCAGCGGTAGAGAAGCTGGCGCAGGGTGCCGCCGAAACTGAAGGTTTCGAGGGTGACGGCTGCCGCCATGAGCTCCGAAGCGTTCCAGCCGAGGGCACCCACATTTCCGGGGACGAGCGTCTCGCCCAGAGACATGCCGTTTGCCGCGAAAAGTCGCAGCACGGTTCCCCCCTCGCCCGTGAAGGCTGCCGCCAGTCGCCCTCCGTCCGGTGACCAGGAGAGGAGGAACGGCTCATCGTCCGCGAGCACGTGTTCTTCGCCGCCGTCGGCCGCCTCAAGCCGCAGGCCCTCGCGCCCGTAAGCGATTCCCTCCTCTTCCGGATTGCAGGCAAAGGGGGCCGTCGGCTCGACCGCCGCAATCGACGTGACGGTGAACCAGGGTGGAAGCGGCGCGGCGACCGGCAGCCGGGCACAGCCAGCTGCCAGAAAAAGAGCGACGAGAAGCGAGGCGGGGACGAGCTTGGCAAAGGTGGAGCTAAGACTCATGGGCATTTTCTCCTTGCGCGAAAAGTGGCGAAAGAGGTGGGGTTTCCCGATTTATACTCCTTTTCACCGGCCAAAACAATGACCCGGGTCAAAAAACGGCATCGTCGCATGAGGCGCGACCAATGGAGCGTTGACAGACGCCCATCTTCCCGATACCCTGAAAAAACCGGTGGGTGAGATGTCTCCGCCGGAAACGCGGCACAACCTTTTTTGGGAGAATGCCGATGGTACCAGGCGTCCGCGCCCCTTTCACCGCCTCGCTCCTCGTTCTCGGCGCAAGCGGCATCGCCGCCCAGACCGTGCTCCTGCGCGAGCTCCTCATCCTCTTTGCGGGGAACGAGCTCTCCCTCGGGGTGATCATCGGCGCGTGGGTGGCGGCCGAGGCGCTCGGGGCGTTCACCGCCGGAAAGTGGGGGAGGCTCCTGCCGGGCAAGGCCAGCCTCTTCAGCACCCTCACCCTCGCCTCCACCCTTCTTTTTCCCGCCGCCATCCTTCTCTGCCGTCTCTTCAAGCCCCTCGCCGGCCTGCCGCCCGACATGGGGGCGGGCATGAGCATCGTCGTCGCCGCTTCCCTCGCCGTCCTCGTTCCCGTGGGCTTCTGCCACGGCTTTCTCTTCATCCTCGCCTGCGCCCTGGAGGGGGAGCAGCACGGCACCGGGGCCACGGCAGCCGGGAAGATCTACTTCATCGAAACACTTGGCACCATCATGGGTGGCCTGGGCGTCGGCTACCTCCTCATTCCCCTTTTCACCTCGTTCCAGATCGCCTTCGTCATCCTCCTCGTGAACGCCTTCGCCTGCCTCTTCCTTCGCTTCGCCTTTCCCGGTCCGGGGAAGCCGGGACTCGTTCTCCCCCTCCTCTTTCTCCTCGTCGGGATAGCGGTCACGGCGGCGGGCGGGACCGAACGACTGCAGCGCTTCGCCGTGGCCCGGCAGTGGCCGGGGCGCGACGTGGTGGCCTACCGCAACTCCTTCTACCAGAACATCACCGTCGTGCGCGCCGAGGGGCAGTACACCTTTTTCACCGACGGCACCCCCCTCATCACCACGCCGGTTCCCGACATCGCCACGGTCGAGGAATTCGTCCACGTGCCGCTCCTCGCCCATCCCGCCCCTGCCAGCGTCCTCGTCCTCGGGGGAGGAGCGGGCGGCGTCATCGGGGAGCTCCTCAAGTACGCCACGGTGAAGCACATCGACTACGTGGAGATCGATCCGCTCCTCTTGAAGACCATCCGCGACTTTCCGACACCGCTCACCACGGCGGAACTGGGCGACCCGCGGGTGGCATGCCACTTCGGGGACGCGCGCCTGTTTCTGCGCCAGACGCCCCGGCGCTACGACGTGGTGCTCCTCAATCTTCCCCTTCCCGAAGCCCTCCAGGGAAACCGCTTCTTCACCCGGGAGTTCTTCGGCGAAGTGCGGGATGTGCTCGCGCCAGGGGGGATCTTCGCCCTCTCCGCCGAAGGGTCCCTCACCTACTACGGCCGGGAGCTGGCCGCGGCCAACGCCTCTGTTCTCGCCACCCTCGACACGGTCTTCCCCCACCGCTTCGTCATGCCGGGGGACATAAACCTCTTCCTCGTCTCTGCCACGGCGAACCTCGAAGGTACAACGCCCCAGCTTCTCGCCGCCCGCCTCAAAGAGCGGCGCATCGAAACCCGGCTCGTGGGACTCGACCACTTGACGATCCGCCTCGATCCCGGCCAGGATGCCTGGTTTCGCGAAACCGTGCACGAAAAGAGCGGCGACGTGAACCGCGACTTCTCGCCCCGCCTCCTCTTCCACAGCATGGCCCACCACAACCAGGTTTTCTCGCCGCGGCTCGCCATGTTGCTCTCACGGGCAGGCACCATCGGCCCCGCGCCCCTGGCCCTTTTCATCGCAGCCCTCGTTACCGCCCTTCTCCTTGTCTCCCGCCGGTGCCCCGGCATCGCCGTGCCGTTTGCCATCGCCACCACGGGCCTGGGTGCCATGCTCTTCGAGCTCTTCCTCTTCTTCGGCTTCCAGGTCTTCTACGGCTATGTCTTCTACGAGGCAGGACTCCTCATCACCGCCTTCATGGGGGGCGCGGCCGTCGGGAGCGTGGCCGTCACCGCACGGCTGGCCCGCCTGCGCTCGCCGCGCAAGGTACTTCTCCTCTG
>DATDMX010000226.1:0-9100 GCA_036518575.1 Geobacteraceae bacterium
CCGAGCGCCCCTGGGCACCAGTCAGGACGACCTTCGCCTCACGGCCAAACTCCGTGGCGAGCTCTAACAGCACTGCTTCCAACCCGTCCGCTAACCGGATAAGTTCGAGGGCCTCGCGTCGCTTCGGATTGTAGGTCGCCCCCCAACCTTCCAGCCAGTGGCGCCTGATCCGCTCCACCATCTCCTGCTGTTCAGCCACCGGCGTCACCACATAGTAGCGATGCAGACCGTAAGTTCGCGCCGAACGGGCGATGTCATGGATATCCAGGTTGGTTACGGCCGTGGTTACCACCTGGCGGTTCTTGTCATAGACCGGGTGATGGAGCAGCGCTATGCTCACATTGGCGCCTGGAGGGCTGGTTATGGTCACGGCCGCGCTCCCCCCGTACCCTTCTCCAAACTCTTCTTTTCCTCGTCGCTCAAAGGCGCCGTCTCAAGCAGGTCGGGACGAGATTGCAGCGTCTTCTCCAGCGACTTGGCGCGCCGCCAACGATCAATCTCCCGATGGTTGCCCGAAAGAAGGACCTCTGGCACCTTGAGCCCGCGAAACTCTGCCGGCCGCGTGTAATGAGGGTACTCCAGAAGACCGTCAGTGAAAGAATCAGCTGCCGCCGACTCGTCACTCCCCAGTGCCCCGGGCACAAGGCGAGTGATAGCATCTACGATGGCCATCGCGGCGATCTCGCCGCCGGTGAGGACAAAATCGCCCAGCGATATCTCCTCGTCGACGAAGAGCTCCCGCACCCGCTCGTCCACCCCTTCGTAGCGGCCACATACGATGACGATTTCCTCTTCCTCAGCGAGCCTCCGGGCAGTGGCCTGAACAAAAGGCGTACCCCGCGGCGTAGTGAGGATGACCCGAGCGCTGGGCCGATCCCGCTTCACGGCCTCAATACAGGCGGCAAGAGGCTCGACCTTCATCACCATGCCGGCGCCTCCCCCATAAGGAGCGTCGTCCGCAGTTTTGTGGCGGTCGACGGCATAGTCGCGGATCTGGTGACAGCGGATTTCCACGAGACCGCCATCGACAGCCCGCTTGATGATACTCGCCGCAAAGGGACCGGCGAACATCTCGGGGAAGAGCGTCAAAATGTCGAATTTCATAGATCGAGCAAACCTTCCGGCGGACTGACCGTCACAACCCCTTCATCCAGATCAACCCGAAGGACCACATCTTCCAACGCCGGGATGAGGTATTCCTTCTCCCCATCTCGGACGACGTACACGTCGTTGCTCCCCGTGGGAATAATATTGGTAATGGTGCCCAAGGTCGATCCCTCGAACGTCATAACCGCAAGTCCCAACAGGTCGCACCAGTAGTACTCCCCGGGAGACAACGCGGGCAACTGCTCACGCCTCGCGTAGATTTCCCGCCCCACCAGGGGGAGTACCTGATTGATATTATCGAAGCCCTTCAGGGTCAGGAGCACTTTCTTGCCGTGGACGGCAGCAGCGGCCACCGCAAAGTCTCCCGTTTCTCCCTTCGGACCTTTAAGTATTACTGTCGTAAGCGAAACTATCGTGCCAGGTTCGCCGGAATAAGGCGCGACCCGCAGCTGTCCCTTTATCCCATGGGTAGCAACGACTTTCCCCAAGAGAACCTGTTTACCCCCATCACCTGACATCACTCGACGATTTTCAGGATGGCCTTTTTGTTGTCCTTGGTTGAAACAGCGTTGAGCAGGGTGCGGATGGCCTTTGCGGTCCGGCCTTCCTTGCCGATGATCCTCCCCATGTCTTCCTTGGCCACGGTCAGCTTGATGACGGTCGTGTCTTCTTCAATCTCCTCGGTAGCCCTGACCTGGGAGGGGTCATCAACAAGTGCCTGCGCAATGGTCTCTACGAGCTGTCTCATGTGGGTATCCTCTGTACGTGTGGGATGTCCGGCGGACCGGGAAAACATCGGGATTACGCAGCTTGAGAAACAAACTTGGCCCAGATACCGGCTTTTTTCAGCATCTGCCGAACGGTATCAGTGGGTTGAGCACCCTTACCGAGCCATTCAAGGGTCTTCTCCTCGTTAAACTTGACATCGGCCGGGTTCTGATTCGGATCGTAGGTACCGACGTTCTCGATGAAACGTCCGTCCCTTTTGCAGCGCTCGTCGGCCACTACGACCTGATAGAAAGGCTTCTTCTTTGCACCTGCACGAGCGAGTCTGATTTTTACCGCCATATTTTCCTCCTGGTGTTCACGGTCTCCGGACCGCATCTTTGTGATATTGTTCTTCGAGCGGCGTGCGCCGTGCACCCCGCAAACTGTCAAAACGGCAACATGCCCTTCATACCGCCGAGTCCGCGCATCAGCCCCTTAGGTCCGAGTTTCTGTAGCTGCTTCATAACCCGTTGCGCCTCGGTGAAGCGCTTGAGCAACTGGTTAACCTCCTGGACCGTGGTGCCGCTCCCCTTGGCAATCCGAAGCCTCCGGCTACCGTTGATGATGGCGTGGTCGGCCCGCTCTCCCCTCGTCATGGAATCGATGATAGCCTCGATGCGCTTGAGCTCCCGCTCCGAGGGTTGTGCCCCCTGCATCTGCTTCATCATCTTCCCCATGCCGGGAATCATTCCCATGATCGACTCGAGCGACCCCATCTTCTTCACTTGTTGAAGCTGGTTGCGAAAGTCTTCCAAATCAAACTGATTCTTCTTGATCTTCTGCTGGAGTCGCTCGGCTTCCTTTGCGTCGAATGTGGCATGAGCCTTTTCGATCAGCGTGAGCACATCCCCCATACCGAGGATGCGCGACACAAGCCGATCGGCGTGAAATACTTCGAGAGCGTCGAGTTTTTCACCCAGACCGACGAATTTTACCGGCTTACCAGTTACAGCCTTAATGGAAAGGGCAGCTCCCCCCTTTGCATCGCCGTCGAGCTTGGTGAGAACCACGCCGCTTATGTCGAGCCGATCGTTGAAGCCGCTCGCCACATTGACCGCTTCCTGGCCGGTCATGGCGTCGGCGACAAAAAGGATCTCCCGGGGATCGACCGCCTCCTTGATCCGCACAAGCTCGTCCATGAGGTAGGCGTCGATCTGATGCCGGCCAGCGGTATCGAGAATAACCGTATCGAGGCCATTGAGCTCGGCATACTTCATGGCGCCACGGCATATCTCCACCGGATCCTGGTCGGCCTGGGCGTCGTAGACCTCAAGAGAAAGCTGCCGCCCGAGTGTTTTCAGCTGCTCGATGGCGGCCGGGCGGTACACGTCGGCAGGCACGAGGAGGGGCCGGCGACGTGTACCCTTGAGATGCTTAGCCAGCTTGCCGCAGGTGGTCGTTTTACCTGCCCCCTGCAGCCCCACCATCATAATGGCAACCGGCGGCTTGGCGGCAAGATCGAGAGAGTTATCCTCTCCACCCCCCATGAGAGCCACAAGCTCATCATTAACGATCTTGATGACCTGCTGGCCCGGCGTCAGGCTTTGCAGCACCTGCGAGCCAACCGCCCGCTCCCTCACGCGCTCGACAAAGTCCTTGACGACTTTGAAGTTGACGTCGGCCTCAAGAAGTACCAAGCGAACTTCGCGCAGTGCCTCCTTGATATTCTCCTCGGTCATTACTCCTTGGCCGCGGAGCTTTTTAAATACCAGGTCAAGCTTGTCGGAAAGGCTCTCGAACATCTAAACTCTATCGCAATTTCGTATAGTTATAAAAAGTTTTAGAAAAATCACAACAACGCACGCAATTTTCCCACCTGTAAAGGAGAAACTATAGAGGACGGTACCTCTTTTTGTCAAGACAAAAAACTTTTGCCTTCGTCGTCAGAACGAAAGCCCAAGGGCCTTTTTGCATTGCCCGCGAGCGGCGCCTTTGGTAGAGTACGCTTATCCTTACCACCAACAGTCAAGGGAGCACATGACCGAAACCACCATCGCTCTTATCGCTGCCATGCCCGACGAGACCAAACCTCTACTGCGCAGGCTCGGTTCGTACAAAACAGAGAAAGTCGGCAGCTTCCCCTGCTACCGCTTTGCCCTAGCGGGAAAAACATGTTGCCTCGTCGAATCGGGGATGGGACCAAGGAGGGCAGCCGCTGCTACCCGAGCCGTCTTGGCGGCGGCGTCTCCAAGGCTGGTGATCAATTTCGGCTTTGCAGGCGCTGTTACTGCCGGGCCTTCGACAGGCGACATCGTTGTGGCGGAAAGAATCTTATGCTGTCACGAGCGACTGTTCACCGAGGAAGGCGGGATCTCCGAGACATTAACCGACACGCTCGTCAGCGCACTGGCAACGCCCGGTGAAAAACCGTTCTCTCTTTTCCGGGGCACATTCGTCACAACGATCGAAATTGCATCAAAAAAAGAAGTGGCCCAGCGCCTTCCCGCTGGCACCACCTATCCCTCCCTCGAGATGGAAACTGCGTCTGTGGCGCGCATCACCATGGAGGCTCAGGTACCCCTCGTGGCTTTGAGGGCAATCAGTGACGACGCTGCCGAAGAACTCGGATTCGCTATTGCCGAATTCACCGACAACGAGATGAACCTGCGCCTTGGCAAAATACTTCTCACCGTAATAAGAAAGCCATGGATAATCCCCCAGCTCCTACGCCTGGCACGCAACACCCGGAAGGCCGGGAAAAATCTGGCCGAAGCCGTGCAAGCTGCCATCTCCGTCCTATAGTTCCAAAAGCCGCCGACAAGTAGAAGCTCAGGGCTACGTGCGCATCAAGCACTCCCCCCCCGGCGGTCCACACCCACAATCGTAGCTCTACACCAGTATGATTACTCCAGCCCGAGACACGGCAGGCGACCTGAAAGCAGCCCCTCGTCATTTCTTGCCAACGACCGGGGAATCGGGATAATCCCGCAGGTGATCAGCAAGCTCCTCCCTGCTGAAATGATTGGTGCGACGAATAATGAGAACAAGAGCAATGAGAGAGGGAAGTGCATAGATAAAGACGCCGGTAACCGCCATGAGTCTCTCGCCAATCAGGACAGTGATGGTCAGATTGAAGGCAATGACCGAAAAATAAAGGATCGGCCCAAGGAGGGAACGGAAAGGAATATTCACCACCCCGGCAGGTTTCCCCGCCCTCCGACCCAGCCGTGCATCGATCAGTTGCAGGGCCAGGACAAGAAAGAAACTCGTAACGAGCCACCCACCATAGTTCGAGAGGGGAACACCGAAGTGCACCCCGGCCTCGCGGTAGCCGTAAATCTGCCCGAGAAACCAGCGTTTCCCCTGGAGTGCCACGGGATCAATGATAATATCGAGGAAAACCTGAAAAAAAGAGGCGAGAACGAGCACGGCGACAGAACGGCGGATAGCCCGGGTTTCAAGTGTGACGACGCTCCATTTCCACGCCTTTATCGGCGAGACCACCAGAAGCGCCGTTGCATAGCTGCAATAAGCAAGGAAGACGTAGGAGAGTGAGTCGAAGAAAGGAACGCCGGCGACCCAGAGCTCCTGCCCCCTCGTGGTCTCGATATAGTAGTACCAGCCGTAGGGAAAGCCGGTGTTGATGGAAGCGAACTCGGACAAGAAGGCTATGAAGTAGCCGACGACGGTGAACACCAGCGTCTTTTCCCACCCCAGGTGGGTAACCGCCGCCACGAGATACGCCGCCAGGAACGCGAAGACGTAGGGTCTCATGGTAACGGTGCCGACTGCTATCTGGACAATATGCTCCACTTTCCCTCCACGATCTCAGCGCGGGGCATGCTCTTGAACTTTTTAATAGATAAATCGTGCAAAGATTCGGACGTCAAACGCAAAAAAGAATGACTCGCACCCATGAATGGTGCGAGTCCCATGTGCCTAACCCATTTTCGAGCACCTCTGGACGAGCTGCGAAGGCACCCGAAGTCTGTCAATAGCTCCTAGAAAAGGGTGCCGATAATGCTTCCCAAGACCGAAATCGGCCCGCTGTCTGCAAGACCATCGGCCGCCCGCTCCACCTTCTTCATGGCAGCAGACGTATCGCGGTAGAGCTTGTCGTCGTTGACGAGTTTTCCTAGTGTCCCGTCGCCCCGATTGATCTTGGCAGCAATCTCCTTCACGTCCTTGAGACTGTCACCGACGTTGCTGAGAGCGTTCTTGGCATCTTTGTAGAGGGAATCGTCGTTGACGAGTTTGCCGAGGGTCCCCTCTCCCTTGTTGATCTTGGCGGCAATCTCACGCACATCCTTCATGCCGTCGTTGATCGTGTTCAGGGTCGTTCGAGCATCCTTGTACATCGCATCGTCGTTCACGAGTTTGCCAAGGGTGCCCTCTCCCTTGTTGATCTTGGCGCTTACGTCCCGTAGTTCCGCCGTGGCATCCCGGGCGTTGGCATAGAGCGTCTTGTCGTTAAGAAGCATTGCGAGCGACCCCTCACCGCGGTCGAACTTGCCCGTTATGCTGTTGAGGTTCGCGATAGTGCCGCGCAGATTGCCGCGGTTTTCGTCAAGCAGCCCGGATATTTTGTGCATCACCTCGTTCTGGTTGGCATTCAACTGGGTGATGAGGAGCTTGGCGTCTTTCGTGAGATCGCTTACGTTTTCGACGATGATGTCGATGTTGGCTGAGTCTTTCCCCTTGACCGTCTCGCCCGGGGGCAGGAGAGGTGCATCGGGAGAGCCCAGGCTCAGGCCAAGGAACTGGCCACCCAGAAGGTTGGTGAGACGCAGCCCCGCTACGGTGTCGGTCTTGATGCGGGTGCCCGGTTTCACTTCAAAGTCGATCTGCACTCTGTCGTTAAGCACCTTGATCTGGGTGATCCGCCCCACGTCCACGCCGGCAAGACGGACGGGATCCCCCAGCTTGAGCCCGGTCACGCTACTAAGGAATGTCCTGTAACGGGCTCTGGCTTCAAAGGGATTCCACTTCTCCCCAATCTCAAGCATTACCCCGAGAATCACCAGACAGCATATAAAGAAGAATCCGACCCTTTTTTCCACGGAAAACGCCATGGTTGTTCCCTCCTGAATCAGCCGGCGGCTTCTTGTCCACCGTCAATCTTCAGTCCGCCCTCACATGAGGAGCCGTGTCAGAAAATAGTCTGCAATGAGAATAAGCATGAACGAAAAGACCACCGAGCGCGTCGTCGACTGACCGATCCCCCGGGCGCCTCCTGATGTCTTGAAGCCGATGTAACAGCAGACCAGCGCGATGATGCCGCCGAAGACGGTGGCCTTGATCAGACCGGTCCCGACCTCCCGCAGCTTCAACGCATCGGTCAAACTGTCGTAATAGGTTGAATAGGAGACGAAAATCCTCGGGTGAAGATTGCTGATGATCGCTCCCCCCACGATACCGATGCAGTCGGAGTAGATGACGAGTGCTGGAACACAGATGAGGCAGGCAATGAGCCGCGGCATTGCCAGGTAGCGCACCGGGTTGATGTCCAGGGTCCGCAAGGCATCAATCTCCTCATAAACCGTCATGACCCCCAATTCTGCAGCCATGGCCGATCCGGCCCGGCCGGCGACGAGAAAGCTGGTCATGACCGGCCCCAATTCCCGCACCATGGAATGGCCAACGATGGCACCAATGATGTTCTGCCCCCCGTACTTCTGGAGCTCAACGCCCGTCTGGAGCGCCAACACCATGCCAACGAAGAACGCCATGACCGAGGCGACCGGCAGGGTCTCGTAACCGATGATCGCCATCTGCGCAAAAATACTGGCGACGTTACGCGGCGCTTCGCGAAAAAAATAGACCGTCTGACCAAAGAGGATGAGCATTTCCCCGAGGATCTGATGAAACGACAAAAGTTTCTTGCCGACTCTTTCAATAACGCCCATTGGCGACCCTTTCCTCTGTTACCGGCGGTCCCTCTGCTTTCGCGGCGCTCTTCCAGGAAACTCCGAGGGGAAGCCAGAGAAATGTCAACTTGCTGTTGCCGTCAGCGTTGCGATAGCGGACAAAACCCTTCAGAAACGAAAATTCGGATGACTGTTTCTCGCTGCTGGAATACACCAGGGGAAACACCTCGAATGCAGAGGACTCCCCTCGCACCTCCTGCCAGTAAAGGTTCCAAAGGAAGGAGACCGCCGAATCGCCGTTGTCGTTCCATCGTTGCTGGTAAAGCCGCCAGAGCGGTGCCCAACTTCTCTCGATCCCCTCTTTGTCGAGGATGGGCTCCACGGGGGCGGGAAAGCTGAAGGAACGCACGCCACGAACCTCCCGAGCATAGACGAACAGAGGCCACAATGTCGTGCGCCGGCGCTCCTGTCCCGCCTCGGGCCAGCTTTCCCGGTTGTCGATGTAGAAAAAGTAGAGAAGTCGATCCCTCTCTTGACGAAAAATCGTCGACTCAAGCGTATCGTGTCGGTAGAGCGGCCAGAGATACCAGCGCTTCTCCGTCTCCTTGCCCCGTTCCACGCTGTAGAAGGGCAGAAACCTTGTCTTCGACCGGTTCTCCCCGCGTACGGTGACCCAGAAAGGCCAGAAATAATCGCGCTCCTCTTCTTTGGCAGCGACATCGGAGCGGTAGCCGAAGAAGGGCCAGAGAAAGGAGCGGGAGCTTTGTGTCGGCGAATCCGTGGCCGCGTAAAGAGGAAGAACGTACTTCTTGTGTATCGGGTTGTCCGTATCGAGGCCGCTGTCGTCAGTCATGTAGATGGGCCAAAGGACAAAGCGCCGCTTATAAACCCCTTCCTTGGCTGACTGGCCGTAAAGGGGCCAGAATTGAAAACCGCTCTCATGCTCGCCGGAAACGGTATTGAAAAAAGGATAGAGGTAGTTGGTCGACGTGGTTCCCTTGTTAACCGTGCGACCATAGAGCGGAAACATGACGTAATGATATTCGTCGCGCCAGAACCGTTCATAGATGTCCCCGTAAAAGGGAAAGACCGACGTATAGGGTCCGTACTTCGGCGACGAACCGCTGATGTAGAAGGGAAACAGCATGGTCCCCTTCTCCTGCTTCTCCCCTTCGTCCTTGCGGTAGATGTGCTTCTGGTAGAGCCGGAGCGCTTCGACCGAGGTCTCGTCGGGCGAACTTGCCGTCGACACGAGGGGGTAGAGGTAGTCGGTGTCGGCCGTCTTGTTCTTGTCGTTCGACGAGCGGTAGAAAAAGGGGCGCACAGCGCTCTGCTGGTCGTCACCGAGGTGTTCGAACTTAAAAAAAGGCCCGAAAAGGGAAAGGTTACTAAATCCCTCGCGCGGACTTTCCCGGTAG